>NZ_CALPCY010000068.1:0-20577 GCF_943193115.1 Otoolea muris | reverse complement strand
CTCCCGGATGCAAAATAGTTGCGGTACGGCCTGTAAAACCTTTTGTTATGCCGGGCATATGGCCGCTTCCTGTCAAGCCCTATGCAGTGTACGGCCAGATCCACATAGCGGTTTTTCCCGTCTGTCAGCCCTTCAGACAATCCGTCTGTCATTTGTCCCCAATCCTCTCCTCATACGTCCAGACTCATCTGCTGATCTGTCTGCTCAAAATTCATCCACAGTGTTTCCATCCTCTCCGCATTGCCCTGTGTCCTCGCCGTCGTCTGTACTTTCCGCCACCCGCCCAGGTACTCCCTGTACAGCTCGCAGTCATAGCCTGACAGCATTACCTTCGCCCGGCTGCGGCATAACGCCTCCAGCAGTTCCCTGTGCTCCCCATCTGTCATCTCATACCGGTACTGTCTCCGGCTTCGGGTAGAAAGCACATAAGGCGGATCGGCATATATCAGCACATTATCGTGGTTAAATGCTTTTATCAGCTCCAGCGCCGGCCTGTTTTCGATCTGTACCTGCTTAAGCCGGCCGGCCATCTCCCCGAGTGATTCCGGGAGACGGTTCCAGCTATGGAGCGCATAGGCCGCTCCCCGGCCGTGGACATCCTTTTTCCACCCGCAGTCTTCGTTCAGACGGAACCCGTGGCTCTGCATGGACCGGACTGCAAAATACCCGGCGCGCTCAACCGCATCCCGCGGCGACTGCTTAAAACTCTCCTCATACGCCTCCCGGGCATAGGGTGTATACCGCAGCCAGTCCACGAGCTTCCCCCGGCTCTCCTCATCCCGGATTACCCGGAAGAAATTCACCACATCCCCATCCAGGTCATTCACGGTTTCAATGGGCGCCGCGGGCTTTGCAAACAACACCGCCCCGCCGCCGAAATACGGCTCCAGGTAGCTGTGATGTCCCGGCATCCGGGACACGATCCAGGAGGCGAGCCGTTTTTTCCCTCCCGGGTATTGCAGCAATGTCTTCATTCCTCCCCGGCCTCCTCCCCGCCAAGCTGCCTGATGGCCCATACAAGCGCCTCTGTATCCCGCGCCCAGATCGCCTCCCCATACGCCGCCATGTGACGGCATTCAGCGAGCAGGTTCTTAAGCTGGGCAAGATACCTTGTTTCTATCCCCGTCATCCGTCTCTGGCCTCCTTCCTGCCCATCATGTCCCAGACCATCGCATCATAGTCGTAGCCGTGTGGTTCCAGGTTATGGAACCGGTTTGGGGGCGGGGCTTTCCCCTGCCGCCCCTTCCTCCCCCTCGCCTGGAGGATCAGCGTTTCACACTTTTCGCGCAGCTTTTTCGTGCTCCGGATATTGCATTGCCAGAACGGGTCTGCCACCGCATACTCCAGCGCCTCCAGGATCTCCGCCTCGCTGCGCTTATCCAGCCGCTTCATGCGGCCAATCTCATCCGCCCACTTCTCCCTCTCCGCCTCCGTTTCAGGCGTCTTTGCCCTGGGGTACTGCTGCTTCAGGGAACCAGCCAGACGGTCTACGCAGCGCAGCTCAAAGGAACCGGCCCCGTATTTTGGTGGTTCCGGCGGCTTTTCTGGTATGTCTTCAGACATACTCTTTTTAGTTTTTAGTTTTAGTTTATTTATGTCTGCACTTTGTACTGTCGTTTGTGCTGTCCTTTGTACTGTACTTTGTGCTGTATTTTGTACTGTACTTTGTACTTCTTTTGTACGTCCCTTTGTACCCTCTTTTGTACTGTCGTTTGTACTGTAATCTGTTGGGTACAAAATACGGTACTTCGTGCATTCTCCCCGCTTTCTGGATGGGATGAAATCAATCAGGCCAAGCTGCTTAAGCTCTTCCCTGGCGTTCATAAACGCCTTTTCACTCACATTCATAAGCCCACAGATGCCTGCGTTTGTCCTTGAAAACCACTCTGACCAGCCCGATTTGTTGTTTACCATCAAAAGGGTATGGTAAAGCAACTGTCCGTTACCGGAAACCCGGATGCACTGGATCCTTTCATAAAATGCATTCAGCGCCCCTATATAATTCATACAGCCCATCACCAACCCTTCCTTTTGCGCCTGCCTTATCCGTTGTCTGCCGCCTTCCTGTTTTCCCGCATCTCCCTTAATTCATCCACGCCGCTGTGCGCGCAGAGGGGAATATCATGCCCGAGCCTTTTAATCCCCTGTTTCACCTGCCTGCATACCTCCCGCCATTCGGCGGATATAGCGGTGTCATATTGTGATAACATAACTGTAACGCCCCGTTCCTGGGAGGGGAGGGCTGTAACCTCCCGTCCGGGCAGCCCTTCCCCAAAAAGCGGTTTATGCGATAACCGTATATTTCGGCATCCCCGCAAGGCAATCGCGCAGCCAGTCCCTTATGTTTGCCATGGCCGCATTCTGCCAGGCGCCTCCATCCGCCTCAAACACAGCGCACTCAACGCCGCCTTTGTCGCCCTGGCGCATCCGGAATACAAAACTGCTTTCGGGCTGCGTCACCTCTGTAAATGTACGGAACGGCCGCAAAATGACAGGGTTCGGGACGATGGCGTCCCCGACGGTGGAAATGCCGGTTTTAATCGTCGCCTTCTGGGTAACGCCATTATCCCCGTACTGTGCGATGGACTCATTTTTTACCGTCCCGGCAAATTTCAGGAGGAGCTCCCTGTCGTCATTCGGCAGGAATTTTGCCTGGAGGGAAATGAGGAATTTTTCCTGCTCTATGTACCGGCCATAATCAAAATCCGGGACCGAGGCCGTCGCCTGAGCCAGCTCCTCGCGCTTCCTGTCTTCATCCAGCATGGAGATCACACGGACCGAAACAGGGGATACCACCTGCACCAGCATCTTTTCCGCCGTCTTATCAATCCCGGCCTTTAAGTAATCAACAAGGCCAGTCAGCGTATGCATCTTAACCGGATCGGCCCGCAGCCCCCGATCCACCCTGCTGACCTGACGGTCCGTGTAATTCTCCCCATTGATAGTAATAACCTCGGCATTCTTAAGGCCAACCACATACTGTAACGCATCCTTTGTCATATCCATTCCTGTTCTCCTCCTCATGCTTTTTTTGCCGCCCTGAAATCCAGGACATTTTCTGTTTCTTTAATCTCCCCCGTCTCCGGATCCACAGGCTTCCCGTCAATTAACAGTTCGGACGGGTCTGCCGGGCTGGATGAAAATGCCATCTGCCCGCGTACCTGGCTGCCGTATTCCTCTGCGTACACGTCCCCCGTGCCCAGGTCCGTACCGATCGCCATGCGTGTCTCAATCGGCTTGACAGGGGCGGTTTTCGTGTCCACAGAGACGCACACCGTGGCGTCGTCGCGGTCTTCGTTCTGCTGGAAAGTCAGCCGGATCGTGATGGCCCGTTTGACTTTCCAGGGCGTGTTCGGATCCTGCATGTTCCGGACAACGGTTTCCATGGCGCGGCCGAATTTTTCCTGCAGCGCGCCGCCTGTCAGCTCATCTAACGATAATCGTTCCATATGCTCCTTTCCGGCCCGCATCCATGCCGGGCCTCATCATTTATCCATCAATGGCCAGTGTGATATATTAACCATAGAGGGCTATTCATCCAGATATTTTTCTACCAGTCCCGAGTAATCCTGCGCCCGTCCCCTCCTGCCCCATTCATCCCAGAAATCAATAGTTCTGGACTGCGGCCGTTCCTTTGCGAGCTCCACATGGATTTTTAAGGGGATCGGGGCGGTGTCCCCGACCACCAGCACATCGCCCGGGGAAAACATGGACGCGCTGTCAACCACGCTTTCATTCCCCTCCGGGAGCAGGCCCTTGATCATGGACTTGTCGTTCTCATTGTTCAGTTTCCCGACAATAAAGCCTGCGCACTGTGCCATGATGGTTTTATTGAGTTCGGATGGACGTTGGGAAGCCACAAACAGCGTGATGCCAAACTTGCGCCCCTCTTTTGCTATGCCCTCAAAAACCTCCACCATGCGCCTTTCTGAGGCCGAGAGCTGATAATTATCCGGTATGTAGACATGGGCCTCGTCGCACACCAGCGTAATGGGCCGGAAGTCCGGGCCTGTCCTCCGCTGGATGTCAAATACCAGCTTTGTAACTGCCCCGATAATGGGGATGGCGACATCATGCGGCACGCCGGAGAGGTCAATGTTTTTCACCGGTTTATTCCCTCCCATCATGCGGTTGATCAGAAGGGGGAGGTATTCCTGGCCTTCCCTGCTGAAAAGGAAGGAATAGCGCTTATCAGAGGACAGGTTCTTCATCAGGTTTAAAATACCGGTCAGTTTGCCGTTATACTCCCCTTTTGCCGTCTTTGGGGTCCCTTCTTTGGTGTAGCCGGTAATGACGACCGAATCATTCAGGGAAGCAATCTCCCCCCTCAATTCATTGAAGTCAAAGTAATGGGGCTTCCCTTCATCTGCATCTGGGCACAGCTTTTTAAAGCATTTGCGCAGCGCCGATGAAACAACCGTCGCCGACTCCTCCTTTACCCGGAACAGATTGGCAACTACATCCTGGAACCCGAGGAGCCACAGCGGGAACGGGAAATCCGGCCCCAGACGGATATTGTCCACATAGGAGAGCTTCCCGTATTCCCCGTGGATATCAAACAGGATGAGGTTCGCGCCCGGCAGGCGGGAAGTCTCCTCCAGAATCTTTGCCAGGGTTTCCGACTTGCCGGAGCCGGTATTCCCGACGATGCAGGAATGGCGCTGGTAGAGCTTATTCCCGTCTATATAAGCCGGCGTGTCATGCCCCACATAATCGCCGATATAAAAGCCCTTTGTAAAATCTCCGCCCAGCATGTAAGAAAACTTTTGGTTGTCAATCCGTGTGATCACAACGTCGGCAGGGGGGTAACGGTCAATGGCTTTCACAAACCTCCCTTCCCTCACGCTCCCGATAATGCTGCAGTCAAGCGTTTTCATTCCCGGAAGTTCAGCGATGAAATCATCCCCGCCGATCCCGTCTTCCACATCGGTATTGATAAGGCAGTCAACGGATGCCACCAGCTCCACATCGCCGTCCGATACCGACAGCAGATCGTTGATACGGATATCGCGGAATTCTTCGTCGTCCGTCCTTAACTGGACGTGTCCTGTGTAAATTTTAATCAGTTTCATTATGCCGCCCTCTCTATCATTGGGTAAATCCCATGTTTTTTCAGTTCCTCATACAGGAACAGCCGTCCTTTCTGCGTCCATTCCGTCTGCATCATCACATCCGGCCGGCCATTTGAATGGACAATATCAATCGTTTTGCTGTGTACATATCCCTTGCCCTGGTACTCTGCGTAAAGAATCCACTGTCTTCCCACCCTGCGCTGGATGCGCAGCTCCGCCAGCTTCCGGTTCAGCGCTTTTGCCGACATCCCATAATCCTGTGCAATCTGCGTTATGAGGACAGTGGAGCTGCTTTTCAGGATAATATCAACATAGTTTGCTTTCGGGGCCAGTTCCCCGATCACCCGGTCCATGGTCCGGACAGATGATTCCAGCTCTTCAAGCTTTCCCTCCAGGGCCCTGTTCCGCTCCTGTTCGTCCTTCAGCTTTGTGGCCAGCCGGATGAGGAAATCAGGGGAGTTGAGGGCTTTCCGGAGCGTGTCCTCTGTCATATATGCGCCGTGCCTGCGGATGGAGGGGATGATCTCATCCGCTACCATGGCCTGGAATTTCTCCGCGGTTTCGTTCCGGGCTTTCATCGCAAGGCGGTAAAAGATGTTTTCGGGGATGAAATCAGGCAGTTCATCATTTTCGGAATTTAAAATTCCGAAAGAATACAGCCACTTCTGGATGCCCTGGCGGTTCATCCGTTTATATTCCACCCCGTTCTTTTTATCTGTTTTTGTGATATCAAGTCCCCTGGCTACCGCCTCCAGCCTTAAATAAACGATCCCGTCCTGCTCATAGCAGTCGATCCCCTTAATATTTACAATCTGTAATTCTTTCAATAAGTTTTCCTCCCATCTGTGAAAAGCTGTCCCGTTATCCTTCCAACAGCGTATTATAATTTCTAATCCCCGCCCTCTTTACGCTCTTACAGTAGTCGCACACACCGCAGCAGTCCGGTTTTTCCGAGCCATTCTTTACAGCGATAAACCGCGGCATATTCCGCCCAATCTCCTGGAGCGCCATGTCAAGCGTCGCCTGCGGGATCTGGAAGATGTCCAGATCCGGGATCCGTTCCTTTGTAACCGCCGCCAGGTAAAACGGGAGCTGCCCATACCCGCATATCTCAGCGCCCTTCTGGTAGACGGCCCCCTGCAGGTCATACCGCCACAGGGGAAGGTTCCGGAAGTTTGCCACCACCTTTAAATCGGTGATACAGATCCCTTCTGAAAAGCTGTCCATCTTCATTTTCCACGGCGCGCCGAACATCCCAAAGGTGAGGATCTTCTGTTTTTCCCCACTCATAAACTGCATAAACAGGGGATCTTTCTTTACCCTGCTGATAATCTCATCCGCCTTGCGGAATTCGGCTCTCAGTTCTTTCCTGCGGGTAAAGACAGCCGGGTTCCCACGCTTGAAAGCCTCCAGCGTCCCTTCAAAATAGCTGTCCACAAAGCTCCCTACAAGCATGGCCCTTGTGGGGGGAGGGTTATATTCCCCCCGGATCCGAGCAAGGGCGGCGGCCTCGCATTTCATGAAATCTTTGTACTGCGAAACACTGAAATAGTGTTCATTAGCAGCCTGCCCATAATAATTATCCTGTGTCAGCTCCATCTGCATCCCCCCTGTCCCCCGGCGGATAAGGGAGACGGCCCGGCCCAGATACTGTACCCTGAAAAGCTGCTGTTTCTTTCGAGCTCATCGTCTTCCATTGCCGCCGCTGCCAGCTCCGCTTCTTCCTGCGATCCGGCTTCAAACACTACCTTCCGGAAAGCAGCGTATACCACTTCATACTTTTTCATGCAGACCTTTCACCCCCGCTTACCTCTTCCCGGAGTCCCATCAGCATATCAGCGCGTTCTTCCACATTTATTTCATAATCCATGGAGATATCAAGCGCACGGTCGCTGCGGAAGTCATTTTCCTGTGGGCAGATGATTGCCATTAACGCATCAATCAGCGGGGATTCTATCCGGTAAAATGCCGGAAGATCGTCGGAACACAGTATGCCTCTCAGCTCCTCCCCTAATTTCTGCGATGCGTCCAGGCCCATTAAAATACCTTTTATAACCTCCCTGGTATCCATGGCCCCTCCTTATGCAAACGGCCCGTCCTGCGGGATGTCAGCCTGCGCCGGATCCGGCTGTGGATGCGTTTCAGGGACAGACTTGCCATCCTGTTTTTTTCCTCTCCCTTTTTTCTTATCTTCATAGGGATTTTTAATCTCCGGATCCTCACCATCCATGCCCGGCAGCTCAAAAATTTCCTCACGCTTTGCCATGCCGTCTTTGATAGAATTAAACACCTTTTTCAGACGGATGAGGTCATTCATCGAAAATGCCTCTGCCTTGCACCCAATATATTTTTCAAGACTTTCCTGGGGTACCTGGTAATCCTTTTCCGCTGTCCTGACAGCGCCTTTTATTAGATCGACAAGGGGCGTCTCCTCGCCGTCAACCAGGGTTTTATGGCATTGCTCCACAGCTTCTTCCACAATATCGCCCGGAATAATCCCCAGGATACACGCCCTTACGCGCCTGGCTGCCTGGTTCGCCACCTGCTCATAGATGTCACGCGGTTTTGTTAAAGGGTAATTCCCTTTCTTTGTCTCCCTGATATGCGGGACGCTGAAAATCTTTGTCTGCCGGGTATTTGTTTCCAAATCCCACGCATATGCCATTACCTGGCTTTCCCCGCCGCGCTGTTCCAGCTCTACAAACCCAAAATCCATGTTACCCCAGTTCTGCGCCATCGCCTCCGCAAGGCGGATCGATACGCCTGTGACTTTGGAATCCCCCCTCGTATATTCATACTCTGCCTGCTCCGCCAGTCTTTTACGCTGGCACGCTGTCAGAATACGGTTGCGCGCCGCGATTACATCCCGGGGGAATTTTTTTGCCATGATAATCTGCCCCTGGACTTCCTGCATCTGGCGGCTTGCCGCCATTTCTGTAGCCGCATTGCGCTGCGCCGGCATGTCCATGTTCCTGTAAATGTTTTCTATTTCCTGCATTTAGCTTTCCTCCGTCCTCTCATAATTGATATAACGTTTCCCTTTGCCGTTCACCGCTTTCCCCGCGGTAATACTTACCGTATACCCGGCCTTTATGAGCAGCCTTGCAATCTCAAGCTGCTCCTCTTTCGTGATGGCCGATGCGATTACCTCGATCCTCTGCTGCAATTAATCTGATCCTCCTCAATCCAGTTCCCGGAATAATACCACTCCACCAGCATTTCCCGGAATTCCTCCCGCTCGTCCGGAAGGCCGGAAAGGCAGCGCCCCAAAGCGTAATCAAAAGCTTTTTCTTTGGGGACAAATGTCCCGGCCTCCGGGCCGATGCCTCTATAGCCGCCCATGGTTTACTCCAGTTCGTCAATAAGCTGTTTCAGCTCGTTTCCAGCGGCTTCCGGCAGGCTGCCGGAATAAGCGCCATGCCACCTTAAAAACCTTTCCTTTAAGGTCAGGCTGCAACTGCAGGGGGCTTTTACAAGCTCTTCAAACCGCCTCTCTGTTTCCTCCTTCAGAAGCTCCGCCACCCGGTAAGGCACAACAACCGGGTTCCCGCCGTAAGCCTTTACTTTCTTCCTCTCCTCCTCGCTTCCCACGGGGACAGAAAACGGGTTTGGGTTCTGTTCGTCAAACGAACGGATGAGCATCCGCCGGACTTCTTTCACATCCCCAATACAAGTGTTATATTTCAGATGGTATACATCATCACAGTTTGACTCTACCATCCGCCGGACGGTTTCGATTGGGATGCCGCCGCTTACCATCCCCTCCGCGATCATTTTGGAGGTGATATCCTCAACGTTCCATGAGTCGCATGTTTTCCTGTCGCGCTCCAGGGTTATGTACCTGGGCTTGAAATTGTAGCCAAACTTTAAATCGCTGTTACAGTCAACAAACAGTCTGTTTACAAATACCCGGCCGGCATATTCTTCCCCGGTGAGGATTTCACCGTACTGTGTCGCGACATTTTCATAGCCAGGATCATGCATCCCAAGCCAGATGTCGTATAAGCCGGCATACTCGGCCGGGGAGACGTTCCCAACCTCAATGCATAAACCATGGGAGGCTGCGCCCGGCCTGCTTATGTAAAAAGCAAGGATTTTTTCAAGCCACTTTTCAGAATTCTTAAACCGGGATTTCCATACCTCCCCTTTTTCGTTGTTATAGATGGTAAATGTCTTTCCAAGCCTGTTCAGCACCAGGGCGGCAATTTTATACCCCTCGCCAAATTTGCCGACCGTATCCTCATTATCGGCCTTGCTGCTGCGCCCGAGCAGGAGGGTATTGATTTTGAGGGACGATTTTGTGTTTTTCAGCCTGAGAACCTCCTGATCCTCATCGTAGTCAAGGCTGAACACATTGCCTTTATCTAAAGCTTCCTGATCCGTGCCGTTCTGGATCAGCTCGCGGATCGCGTCATTAAATGTCCAGTCTGACACATAATCCGGCGTGAGACTAAGCTCATAACACTTTTCCTGTGGAGCCGGTATATTTTTACCCATTGATTTTTCCTCCATTATCTGCTACAATCTGTACATGTTTAATTTTGTATGCCCCAAAAGGAGAGTTTGCGTCTCTCCGGGGCATTTTTCAGTGTGATAAAAAAGGCGGCGTGTATCAATCATTCCTTTATGTATACACATTTTTCTTTCCCGTCGTATACAAGCGTCAGCGTGTCGCCGTTCTGATCCTTCAGCAAACCCTCGTTCCCGGTCATCTTCACGGAAAAACATCCGCCCTCGAATCCCTTTTCGCACATCCAGCGGCGGATGGCATATTCCGCTATGCTTTTACAGCTTTTAACAGCCAGCATGTTTATTTACCTCCATCGTTTTTTATTTCTCAATACAGCGTTGTGAGCAATACGCCCGTCGCAATCCTGGCAATCAATGCCAACACAATGGCAAGTTTGCATATGCTCCATGCCAGCTCCCACACCTGGGCGTTTTCCCGGCGCAGGGCTTCGATCGGGTGATCCGGCAGATTGCGCTGGGGCGGGCATTCAATAACTTCAAGGTTGTCCTTCACTTTGTAACCCTCCTTCCCATCACCACCCCTACAATCTCCTCATCCGTCATCCCGGTCAGCTCAGCCAGGCTTGCCAGCTCGCCTACTCTGAAAAGCGCCGGCTGCTTCTGCTTCTTATAAAAACCGGAGCAGCTAATTCCCAGTCTTTTCGAGGCGGCGAGGGGCGTCGTCATCGTCTCGATCATCTTTTGTGAGACAATGGATCTGGAATAAGCTGCGCGGCGTAAAAATTCCGGCGGCCTTATTTTAGGCATCTTGTGTCACCTCCCGTCTGTTTTCCCGGCGTTAATGCCCATGGAATGATATCTTTTTATCAGTGAATCCATGGAAGATGATAAACTGTGTATAACCTCTTCATTCCCGGGATCCGTCTCCAGGACATCCCATAATCGTTCCTGGAGCCTTCTGAGCCTCACGGCAAGGATTTTCTGTGTCTCCGCGTCATTATGGGGAGCTGTTTTCTGTCCTCTCTCCCCTCCTGTCATCGCTGTACTGCTAACAGGCAGCTTTTGTGGAATCACCGTTAATCTGTAGTAAGCGGCAATAGGATCCCAGGACCATACAGCCAGCACATTTTTCTCGTATTCCAGTATCTCTCTTATAGCCTGAACCTCTGTTTTGATTGATGATAATTTCCTGTAAATATCTTTAAAAATCAATTTTCCACCTCCCTTTTTTTCCAACGCCTGAAACGGCGTTTTATTTCTCCCAGCCGAAAATCAATCAATTCTCCGGGAGGAGCGGTTGAAACCTCTGTTGGGATCGGGGCTATAAAGTTACTGCCTTTCCCGCATTCAAAAAGGGCAAATCTGCTTTTTAACAGCCCCTTTTCTATGAATAGAATGTGTTGTTTCCCTCCAATGGAAAACTGAACCCTTACCTCGCCCATATCTTCTGTTATCACCTCCCGGGGATTAAAGCAGGCCCCTGCATAACAATTCATCAAGCTGGTTTTGCGTCAGAATACCCAGCTCAACCAGTTTATCTGACGAAACATAATAAGGGTGGTACACCTCCGGCAGGGCAAATATTTGCGCTGTCTCCAGACGGAGCTGCTCTGCCAGCAATTCAATGTTTACAACGGGGAATTCCGTATCCAGGGCGCCATGCGAAAACTTTACGCTTTTTACGCCCTTTAACTCCTCCCCGTCCACAAAGACCTTTGTGACACGGCCTTTGTTCCGGATGACTACCTGTGGAAGTTTTTCCATTACTCATGTCCTTTCTTCACGCTGTTTTCCGGGAATGTCTGCCCTGTCTTTTGTATTTCTCCTGAACAGGTTATAAGTCTCTCCAGAGATGCTTTAAAGCCATCCATCATGCGCTCTGGATGAACCTTTCCAAGCTCAGAAACCATTTCCGGATGCTCTATATAGTACGAGCCCGGAAAAAATCTGCGGCCGATTTCGTCCGCATCAGGTGTACATGGGCTGTATGATTCACGGATGCCCGTCATCTCTTCCAGCTTTTTTAATATTTTCTGGAAATGGAATGGCTCCCCCTTTTGCTGAACCGCATGCACACACTCAAAAGCATATTTGCAGTACATACATCCGTAGAGCCCCCGGAGCGTGTTGATTGTTTTCTGTTCCGGGGCCTGGAACGAGCTTTGAACCAGGCGTGCAATACAGTGTAAGTCCATATCGGTGAAACTGTTGTTATTCATGGATTATGTACCTCCCGGGCCTCTTTTGCTGCCGCTGTCTCCTGTTTTGGACTACTTTAAAGGTAAGTTACCTGTTATTATCGCTATAATCTCTCTGATTATCAGCCTTGCTATACAGTATCCGTTTTAAAAAATACCAAGGCGAAGCAGACAAGTGATAACTGCTACAATCAATGAAATAACTGATATTATCAGAGGGAAATGTGGATACCTGTCCAAAAAACAGTCAAACCAGGACTTTTTCCTCACAGCCTCCCCCTTTCTCCGGACAGTGCCGGTAATCTTCAAATCTCAAATAGTTTCTCAAGATGCTGTTTGCATTCCCGGATTCATTTTGTAGCGGCTGGCTCTTTCGGGGAAGATGGTACACAAAACCGATCTGTCAACTCCTTCAACCCGGCAGCGATGTTTTCAGGTGACTGATCCTGAACCTTCTTTTCAAGGTCAGTCACCCTGTTCTCCAGTGCTCGCCACTGTCATTTTGAAATCCACACCGTTCACGCCTCCTTCCTAAAATTTGCCGGAATATGCATCCCTGATTGATTCCATGGCCATATCGACAATATCTTTAACATACCTGTCAATAATCCTAAAAGTAATTGAAGCTGATATCCGGCAGCAGACTACAGAAACAACAAACCCTGTAGCTGCTGCAATTGCTATGGTTTGCAGTCCGGTCATTCCGCACCTCCTATTCCGCTGTCAATGTGCAACGCCTTCTAGCCCGCGTCCTGTTTTACGAAATCAGTTGATTGATATCAACTTTTAGATAATCAGCGACTTTCTTAACCTTGTTGACTCCCGGTTCATTTTCATTCCATTTACAAATGCTGCTTCTGGGAAATCCAAGGTCGGATTCAAGCTTCATAATGGTCACTCCCTGTTGCTTGCAGACTGCTTTAACCTTGTCATAAAGCAAAAAATCACCTCCTTTTTTAAATACGCAAAATTTTGAGATTTTCCTATTGACTTTTTGCGTAAAATATTCTAAAATCAGAAGTACCACCAACTAATAAAAGAATACAACTTAAATTTGATAATTCGCAAAATCTTGCGTAACTTATATCTCTATTATACATAAGATTTTGCGTATGTCAAGTATTTCTTGCGCAAAATTTTGAGGTATATTATATGGGATTATATGAACAAATTAGAGATATCGCTAAAAACAAAGGGTATTCTATAAATAAGCTAGAACAAGAATTAGGGTTTGCCAGGAGTTCCATAAATAAATTTAATAAAAATAAGCCCAGTATAGATAAGCTTCAGCAAATAGCAGATTTGCTTGGGGTGACTATTGACTATTTGACAACTGGAAAGGAGGATTCTGAAAAGGAAGAACTCGCTCTTACAGCAAAAGACAAGCGTGACATTACCCAAATTCTGGATCAAACCCGGGAACAACTCATGTCCCAGGAAGGTCTGATGTTTGACGGAAAACCGGCCAGCCCGGAAGCGATAGACTCTATTTTATCCGCTATGCAAATTGGGATGGAAATGGCGAAAAAAAGGAATAAGGAAAAATATACGCCTAAAAAATATAAAAAGGGTTGATTATTATGGCAATCAAGAAAAAGGCTGACGAGCTGGCCAGAAAATTTCAGACTCGTAATCCCTTTGAAATTATCCGGGGATTAAATGTCATACTGCTATTCGTTCCGCTGATTGACACCAGAGCCTTTTACCAGTATTTTAAGCGAAACAATATCATTTACATAGATGAAAACCTGCCGCGTCATGAGCAAATGTTTGAGTGTGCGCATGAAATGGGGCACATGTTCCTGCACAAAAAAGCCAACGCCATTTTTATGGACACAAGAACTGGTTTTAATACAAGCCGATTTGAAAAAGAAGCTGACACTTTTGCCATTGATCTTCTAGTGGGGGATGATATACTAGCAGAATATCAGAGCTACGACATAGAACAGTTTTCAAGATTATTAGGGTATGAACAAAGATTGATAAATTTAAGATTAAATTCGCATTAATATTTAAAACACATACGAAAGAGGGGGATTGTATTGGAGAAAAAATGGTATCTACAAACTTGGTTTATTTGCCTGCTATTTTTATTCTGGTTTGCTTATGGTATTCCATTGATTTTAGGTATTGTTTTACTTGCTCTGAAACTAAAACAAGAAAAAGCTTTTTATTCCCAATTTGAGCAGCTAACCACAGAAGTAAACCATATAAAAGAATTATTTGCTCCTGAAATGCAAGAGCTCCATAAATTACAAGAGCTTGTCGATTCTTTGCATGCGGAAGAAATAAGCACTAAATCGGAGCTTGAAAACGCTAAAAAGGCAGCCGAAAAAGATATTCAAAAAAAGAAGGCTGAGAAATATATATTGGAGAAGGACATTATAGATAAGAAAAGTGATATAAATATATTAGAGAGGGAAATTGCAGAAAAGAAAAAGCAGGTTGTCTTGCTCGATGATGAAATCCTCGTACAAGAATTCGGATTATACAAACCTCAATTTGATTTTGCTTCTGCCCTGGATTATAAAGAAGCCCTTGCAGCAATACGTGCCAATCAAAAAGAGCTTATAAAAAATAAACAGGCTGTTACAGGAAATACTAACTGGCAAGTCAATGGAAGTGCCTCCAAGGGGAAGAAAATGGTTTCTGACACGCAAAAGCTTTTACTACGTGCCTTTAATAGTGAGTGTGACGAATTGGTATCGAAAGTTAAATATACTAATTTTGATGCATCTCTTGACAAAATATACAAATCAGCAGAAACTATTTCAAAACTTGGTACTATTATGGATATTGCAATTACTCAGCAATATTTGTCTGCCAAAGTAAAGGAACTGAGATTAGCCTTTGAATATCAAACAAAAAAGCAACAGGAAAAAGAAGCTCAAAAAGCAGCTAGGGCAGAACAGCGTGAACAGGCAAAAATTCAAAAAGAACTTGATGAGCAGAGAGGAAAAATTGAAAAGGAGCAAACACATTATCAAACTGCTTTTGAAAAAATACAATCGCAACTACAGATTCACCCTGATGATCCTGATCTTTTAGATAAAAAGTTACAATTGGAAAATCGCCTTTCCGATATCGACAAGGCATTGACAGATATTGATTATAGGCAAGCCAACATGAAAGCTGGCTACGTATATATTATCTCAAATATTGGTGCGTTTGGTGAAAATGTTTATAAAATCGGTATGACGAGGCGTCTTGACCCTCAAGATCGTGTTGATGAACTTGGAGATGCATCTGTTCCATTTAATTTTGATGTACATGCCATGATCTTTTCAGATGATGCCCCCGCATTGGAAGCTGCTTTACACAGGGCCTTTGAAAATCGAAAGCTTAACATGGTAAATCAGCGTCGCGAATTTTTTAATGTGACGCTGGATGAAATCAAAGAAGTAATTAAGAAGAATTTTGATAAAACTGTAGAGTTTATAGATGTACCAGATGCTGAACAATATCGCATTAGTCTAAAAATGAAAGCAAATATACCAACGAGCATAAACGCCCCTGTGAGCTAATGCAAAATCCACAGGAGCAAACTTTGACAATATAATATGCTTAACCGGGGAACCGTTGGGGTGTTATGTCAGCCGCCGGACGAAAGAAAGGAGGCTGGTGCTATGGTTACATATTCGGATCTAATCCAGTTTGTAATTATGCTTTGCGCTGTTGTAACTGTCGTTATTTACGCAACACGCAAAAAATAGCGCCCCTGCTCTGGTAAAGTAAGGCGCTATTTTTTGCCCTAGATTCCCGGCGGCCAGGTGTACACTGGCCAACGGTTCTCCTGTTAAGCATATTATATGTCAGACTGAATGATTTGTCAAATGTAAAAACCGCCCCTGCGCCAACAGGAACGGTTCTTACATAGATTCTATACCCTGACTGTGCGCCAGAGATGATGCAATCTAACAGTCAAAAAAATTGTACCATCTCCAGCGCCTCCTGTCAAAGGTATGGCGTTATTTTTATACAAAAATTTGGCTGCCTTGCGCAGCCGGACAAACAAGAAAGGAGAATGGTACTAATGGCAAAAGCAAAAAAGCTGCCGTCCGGATCCTGGCGCTGCCTGGTTTACAGCCACACGGAAAAAGTCCGGGACGCAAAAACAGGGGAATGGAAAAACAAACGTGTATATGAATCCTTCACCAGCGATGATCCATCCCCGAAAGGCCGCAGGGAAGCAGAGCTGGCGGCCGCGCAGTTTCAGATGGAGAAATCCCAGGCACCCAAAAAGAAAAAACAGGAATACGGCAATATGACACTGACAGAGGCAATCGACAAATATGTTGAGTCGCGCGAACTCCTGGGACGCTCCCCCACAACGATCCAGGATTACAGATGCATCCAGAAAAACGGGTTCCAGGATCTGCTTGACACCCGTCTTTCCGACATCGATGAAGGGATCCTCCAGGAAGCCGTCTGCATTGAAGCAAAGCGGCCATCCAACGGCAGGCAAAAGCTGAAAAAACCGATTTCCGCCAAACGGCTGAAAAATGAATGGGGCCTGTTAAGCGCTGTCCTGCACAAATACCGCCCGGGGATCAACTATGACATGATCGAGCTGCCGAAAGCGGCGCTGCGCACGGTTGAGCTTCCGCCAGCCCGGAAGATACTGGATATCATACAGGGCACAGACATAGAACTCCCCGTCCTCCTCGCCATGTGGCTCAGCTTTTCCATGTCCGAGGTACGGGGGCTTACCAAATCAAAATCTGTTTCCGGCAATTACATCACAATCAGGGAGGTTGTTGTGGATGTGGGGAATGGAACCGTCCGCAAAACAGAGGGGAAAAATCCCACCAGGAACCGGAGGCACCGTATCCCCCCATATATTATGAACCTGATTGAGAAGGTGGAAGGGGATGTCCTTGTCCCCATCAGCGGCCGCGCGTTGTACCACCGCTGGATCCGTCTGCAGGATGAGCACGGTATGGAACATATTACATTCCATGATCTCCGCCATCTGAACGCATCGGTCATGGCCCTGCTCCGGATACCGGATAAATATGCCCAGGAGCGCGGCGGATGGAAATCAGATAATGTGATGAAAAAAATATATATGCAGACATTTCCGGAGGAAAGGGAAAAAGTAGACGATATGATAGACCACTACTTTGAGGATATCATGCAACATGAAATACAACACGAAATAAAAAAAGCCCAGTAAATCCGGGCTTTTTAAAGAGCACGAGACGGGATTCGAACCCGCGACCCTCGCCTTGGCAAGGCGATACTCCACCACTGAGCCACTCGTGCAAAACACCTCTAACACAATCTATACTATCATATAATCTGTGATATTGCAAGGGATTTTTATATAAATTTCTGCCATATAAAAATTTCAACCTTTTTTTGAACATTTTTTCAGTTTCGGCATATTTACTAATTGGGTAGTGGGTATTTTGTAGAATTTAACTATACAGAATGAAATACAATAGATGTGCTACCCTCACTATACCAGAGTGCGCCCGCCTTGTAAACTCCCTTTTGCTGGAATGGGCGCAGTTTTAAGGCTGCCACTGCTGCCAGCCTCTCAAAGTCGCTGTATCTGATATTAAGCCAGCTTTTCCAGCTCTTCTGTGAAAAGCTCCCCAGCAGAACGGTAGCCATGTATCCTGCGCGGGTAGCCGTTTATCCAGCCCTCTATTTTCTCTATTTCCTCGTCGGTCTTATCGTCAAAGTTTGTACCCTTTGGCACTTTGCGGCGCACCATTTTATTTGTTACCTCATTCGTGCCACGCTCCCAGCTGCTATACGGGTGGCAGTAATATAAATGTGTCCTCTTTTCCCCCTCTTCCAGTATAGAACGCTCTAAGCCGTTCACGTCGGCAAACTCGCTGCCATTGTCTACCGTGATTGTCTTAAATATCTGTCTAAACATATCCGCACCGTATCTGCGCTCTAATTTATCCAGCGCCGCTACTACTGCCTCGTCTGTATGGTCTGGCAGCTTAAATATAAGCTCGTCCCGTGTCTTTCTTTCCGTCAGTACCAGCAGCACGTTTTTAGACACTCCCCGCTTTCCTATCACGCTATCCATTTCCCAGTGTCCGAACTCTTCCCGCTGGTCTATCTCTTCCGGGCGCTTTTCTATGCTGTCGCCTGCTGCCGCCCGTGCCTGCTGCTTGCGTACTTTCTTATAGCCCCGCTTTTTATTCTTCTTTACTGGCAAATCCTTATTAGTCAGTTTAAGGAAAACGCCCTTATCTATGTAGCTGTAAAGGGTAGCCACGCAGACGGTAGTATTAAATTCCCCCTCTCTGCCCTGCGCCTTAAGCTCCCCCAGCACTGCTGCTGGGCTGTAATCCTCGTTTACTATCTTGTCCTCTATGTAATTTGCATATGCAATATCGTTGCCTATTTTAAGCTGTGTGCCTCTTACCTTTAAATTTTCCTCTGCCTTTTCCTGCGCTATGTCTGGGCTGTATCTTATTTCTGTCGTCCAGTCACTATTACGGTGTTCGTATTCTCCCCGTTTCAGCTCATTATATATGGTGCTGCGGTGTACTCCCAGATGCTTTGCTATTTTCGCCTTGCTTAAGCCCTCTTTAAGCAGCGCCTCTATTTTTATCCTATCTGCCCTTGTCAGCTGGTGACTGCCTTTTTTATTTGCCATTGTTTCTACCTCTCTTTTGTTATCCATATGCAGGAAAAAGCCGCAAACTTTTTACAAGTCTACGGCTCATTGCCAATACTTCATTTACTTTGCTTTCTTTTATTCTTTGCCCCTTAATATTTTTTCTACAATCAGTTTTTCCATATAGTGCGGACACGCCCGCTCCCCGTTCTCCCAGTTTGTCAGCGTCCTATATGGTATTTCCAGCCATTCAGATATTTCTTTCCTGCTCATTTTCTGCTTTTTCCGTGCCTCTTCTATCGTCATGCCGCCACGCTCCCTTGACTTTCCCGTTTTATCCTGCTATTATCCTATTAAGCACTTGGGCGGCTTAGCAGGAATGTTATAGGCTGCCGCCCTTGTGTGTCCCTTTATTTAATTTTTCTTACTTACGGATTTCTTCAAGTATTTTGTCTATGTGTTCTACTGTATGTGTTTCTCCGTTTGTTCGTGCTACTTCTCTGATTGATACCAACATTGCTATTAAGTCTGCTTTGCTCATTTCTTCATTCTCCATGTTTAGCTCCTTTCCTGCTGTACCTTTGTTACAATATATATTATATACCCATTGAGCCTATATGTCAACATTTTTGTACTCATTGAGCAACTTTTTTATTTCCAAAAAAATAAGAGGGTAAGCAGCCCTTAAGCCGCCTGCCCTCATTCTTCTTACGCTAAGCGTGTGGCATAGTCAAGACTTATCCAGCCTGCGCCGCTTTTCAGCCTGCCCCAGCCTTCCGTACTCCCTTTGCCCGCTTTCACTTCCACAATGGTAAATACACCCTTGCCCGTATGCTCTCCCGTCTTTGCGTAGTTTGTCCCTGCGCCCGTTCTGATATTAAGGTCTAATATATCCACTTTAACCTTAAACGGCACGCCTGCCGCCGCCTGCGGCTTTTCCTGCGGTACTGCTGCCTGCTGCCCGCCTGCGTATTTCTTGTAATATGCCTCGCCGTATTCTGCACGCTTTTTCTGTACGCCCTCGCTCTGGTCTGCTGGCTTTTCAAATCCCAGCAGCACGGCATCAGAGGCAGCCCGCACACTCTTTGCGCCCTTTAATGTGCTGATAACGGATTTATAGCCTTGCAGCTCGTCCCACAAAAAGGCAAGCTGCATATCCAGACTGCCGATAGATGCACCCGCCTTTTTCGCATAGTTAAGTAACGCCTGCTTTCTGGTGTGGTACGTCCACTGCGCCAGCCCGTAGCCCGCCTTATCCTTTACAAAATTGCCGTAGCTGCCATTATCCACGGCAGCCGTATACTGCGCATCTGTCATATTAAGGCTCTTGTTATAGCTGTTTTGCAGATTGCAGGAATTAAGCCCGCTTTCCGCATACAGATTGCCCATTAAGCCTGCCACGGCGTATGCGTTTAATCCTTTGCCCGCCAGATAGTCCCAGATTGCCTTTTCCGTGTTCCCGTTCTGCACCATGCCGCCCGCAGATGCAGCGCCGCTTATCAGCCGCTTAAACTCGTTCCATGTGTGCGCCGTGGTGTTGTATACATATGGGTTAGGGCAAATTTTCCCCGTAACGTCGTAATGCCTTATTACGTGCGACGCAGGCACGTTGTATTTTTCCATTAAGTACCGTGTCAGCTCTGCCGCAGCCTCTACCGTTGCGTCCTCAAAATACCAGTCCTTATCTGTCGCCCCCATGTTGGCTGTGCTTTTCTTCCTTACGCAAAGCTCAATACCGATACTGTTTATATTCCTGCACTCTGCGTGCTTATAGCTCTTAGCGCCGCAGTGCCACGCTATATTCTTATCCTCTACGCTCTGCCAGATTGCCCCGTCATACCCTACAAAGTAGTGCGCAGAGGCGTTGCGGTTGCCGCCTGCAAAGTAATTGCAGTTCGCCTTTGCGTCCCCCAGTGCGCCCGTATAATGAATGACAATATACTTAATTCTGGAAACGTCGCCCGCATTGTGATTATATCCGCTTATCAGCTTGTTAATTTCCCTCATGGTCTTTACCGTCCTTTCTGCATGAAACAAGCGCCTACGGTTTCCCGTAAGCGCCCTGCTGCATACTGTCTATGTTTTATTATTTTTCCTGCTGTCTGTGTCCCTCTACGCTGCCCGTGGTGCTGTTTCCGTCCAGCTCGTCCGTGTCTGGCAGTTCGTCCGTGTACTTCCCCAGAAACGCCCGCACCGTCGCCCAGACTTTCTTAACGGGCAGCCCGCAAAGCGCCATGTTCTTAAAGATGCT
>NZ_CALPCY010000067.1:0-20819 GCF_943193115.1 Otoolea muris | reverse complement strand
AAATCATCCGTTTTTGTCCGGATGTATCTACCCTTTTTTCATTCTATAACTGTCCGAGTTTTCGGACAGTCTCCCCCTAAATATGTGTATAATTTGAACGGAATTTTAGGGTTCTTATAAACTTAACATTCTTGCAAAATCTATTGCCATCTGCACTCATGCTGGGAACCATTCATTGAAAATAGCACAAATTACAAATTTTGCAAACTATCAGAGAAACCCCTGATTTTTGCGTGATAGTATAATTTCGCTCCAATCGCCCCGTTATAAGCGGCGTGAAAACACGAAAAAAAAACGGAAGACCATCACCCACCGCGATGAAGCTCACCAAACCTCAACATCCCTTGATTTTAAGCCATTTCTCTTTAATTTCACCTGCGAGCATCCAAATTCCTATGGCATCAATTCAACATCGTCATTACGTTGTAAAATAGAAAGAATTGAAATTCTATCGTTAAAATTTGCACCCAAACTCATGCTTGGGTGCATTGTATCAAATTGTGGTACGCGAGCCACCGCTCATGCGGTTCCGCGAGCGGCGGTTCGGTTGTTCAAAGATGTGCCAATGCCTTGCACTATCTATTCCTAACTCTAAGTGTTCTTATCCTTTACTCCCGGTTTCCAGGCTTTTCTATTCGATTCCCGAAGCTTATGGTCGAAAGCCCGCATGCTGGAGTATACACATGATTTGTAATAATGCAGGTTCTCTTCCATGGCGCTGATCACGGACACCATTTCATTTGATGTCAGTGACATTTTATACTCTCTGGAGTCCGAGACTTCTTTTTCCACAGACCGGATCTTCTCCAGTCCGCTTCCTGGATCCTTATCTATCAGCCCATACCGGTTCCGGATATCCACCTGGTAGGGATATGTGTTGGACGGAATGAATGCAATTTGTATCTTGTAGCACTTCGTCAGTGTGCGCCCGTCAGTGAGTGTCTTTGTATCTTTGCGGAATGTCTTTTCCGGCGGATCGTACAGCAGCACTTCACAGGCATTATTTTCACCGGAGGAAGACCCGCCCGGAGCGTTCCCGTCCAAAACTCCCAGCTCATAGTTCTCAATGGCGTTCCTGATAGCGCCCATCACTCTCTGGTTCCCGCTGTATTTTGCAGCGTTTTTGGACAGGAAGTCGTACTGAGCCTGCAGTTCCTTTACCGCAGCCTCTTTATCGGCGGCCTCCTGTAGAAACGCCCCGGGAGACTTCCCCTTAAGGCGTCCCATTGTGAATGTAACTGCAAAAGCATCTGACCCGGATGCCGCGCTGTCATCCGCGCCCGTACTGTTTTTCCTGGACGCCTCCCTGTCAAACAGCTGCTTCTCCGCGAATTTCAGCCGCATCCACAGCAGTCTGAGATCTTCCGGGCGGATGTTCGCCACAACAGACAGACCTTTCTGGATGTCGCCAAGGACAGACATGCGGTATACCGCGGCTGGATGCAGAAGTTCCAGGTAAGTCGCTTCCGCGGATTCATCCACATGGGAAAGCCTGTCATCTACACTGAGGACGGTTGTTTTCCGTTTGATACTGATTAGCTGGCCCGCATATTTCCGGGCTTTTTCATTTTCTTTTGCCATTGATGGGTTTTCCTCCCCTTATTGTTCTCTTTTACGTTCTCACTGACAGCGCCCGGCCGCTTTCCGGGCGATAAGGGCCGCCAGCGCGCTCTGTTTCCTTTGCGCCGTCCGGCTTTCACTTATATAGGAAAATTCAAGACGATGCCTGGACTTCCCCATATAGTGGTTGATGGACGCTGTCCCCATCACGTCAATCAGGGCCGGGGCGCCGATACGCTCAAACTGTTCCACGTCATGGAATGATATGCAGTCCAGTTCCGCGGATGACATCCGTACAGCGGAGCGCCCTCCTATGTACCGGTAATAACCGGAGCCTGTGGGCGTGAGCAGGAGTTCCCGGATATAGAGTACCGGCTGCGGGTTCCCCTGTCCGTATGGTCCGTATTTCTGTATTTCCTCCAGGAGCCTGCGCAGAGACTCCCCGTCTTTTCCGTTGGCTTCCAGATCATAATAAAGATCATTGTCCGCGGAGGTTTCAGGAACCCTTTGCTGGTAAACGGCATAGATGCGCCTCCGGAAAGCTTCCAGTTTGCTGTCTTCAAGAGAAAGCCCGGCCGCTTCCTTGTGCCCGCCAAAGCTTTTCAGAAATCCCCCGCCTTCCTTGAGAATGTCGAATAAATGGATATCTCCATATGATCTGGCAGAACCTTTAAGCATGCCTGGCTGGCCCTGTGCCTGTGTCAGTATGACGCATGGGCATTTTACGTGTTTCGCCACCCTTCCGGCCACGATCCCGACAATCCCCTCCGGGATACCGTCAATCTGCAGGATGACGGGTTTCTTCCCCATCAGGGCGTGAGTATCCGCCTTTTCCATTGCCCTGACGGTCCACTCACTTGAGAGGGAGCGGCGCGTCTTATTCCATTCCATCTGCTGCTTTGCCATTTTCTTCGCTGGCGCAAGGTTCCTGTCATAAGCCAGTAGCTTGTAGCTTTCGTAAGCCCCATAATCGAACAGCCTTCCAGGCGCATTTAAACATGGGGCCAGTTTGTAGGAAACCGTCTCCTCCGTTACCCGCTCCGCGCATTCGCATGCCAGCAGCAGGGCATATAAGCCAGTTGTCGTGCGGTTCATATCTGTCATGCCCGCGAGTCCATATTTCACGATCCGCCGGTTCTCCCCTGTCAGGGGCATAACATCCGCGATGGTCGCGATTGCCGCCAGGCAGATCATCTTCCACAAAGCCCTGCTGTCGCGGGCTATCCCTCCCATAAGGCGGTACGCGAGGCCAGCCCCACAGTACCCGTCGAAATCCGCCGAGCCCGGAAATGCTTTTGGGTCAATAATGAGATCAGCTTCCGGGATGGTGGGGTCGCCTTTCCCGTTTTGCAAAGGCAGATGGTGGTCTATGACGAGCACCTGCATGCCTTTTTCTTTTGCTTTCCTGATGGCAGGCATAGCTGTGATCCCGTTATCTACGGTAACCAGGACCTGACCGGCTTCAAACTCATCCACTGCCTTTTCTGATACCCCATAACCTTCTGAAAAACGCTTCGGAAGGCGTACGATAGTCTTTTCCCCATATCCGGCAGACGTCATTCCTATCGTAATAATTGCGCTGGCGCACACACCGTCCACGTCATAATCACCGAAAACATAAATGGTTTTCCTGTCCTCCATGGCTTTTACCAGCATATCCTTTGCTTCTTCAAGGCCATCGATCCTGTATGTCTTTTGGTCATTCAGCAGTTTTTCCTCGGACATTCCCGTGTTATGGCTCACGAATTCCAGCGCCGAAGAAAAACTTCCCCGTTTTCTGATCATTTCTTCCGTCTCCTTTCTCTGTGTCTTATTAATTTTCAGTTAAAGTATGGCGTCCGCATCTGGGATATGGAGCTTAAAATACCCAAAGCGCAGTCACAGGGATCCATCCGTCATCAAATCTTTTAGGGCATCCGGGAAGATCGCTTTTAAATCATTATGCATACACATAAAAAAAGAGCTAGACACTGTCAGCTCTTTTTTTATTTTCTCCAGAAAATACTTTGGGAATAATCTGGGCAGCGATCTCACATTCCCTGGAAAAAATGTTCAGGATGTTGATTAGCCGCCCCAGGTCATAGGTGTGGAACGTCATACTGCCCGCCCATACCCCGTCTTCGTTATGAATCTCGTAAATGTACCATTTTTTGTCTTTTGGTTCAGGCAGATCCGGTAAATACTGCTTCCGATTCGCCTTTCCCGATCATTTGGATTAAAATTTTCTAAATGTAACCATAGATTTTCCCTTCTTTAATTTAAGATATGTCAGGTATGCATCCCATAGTATGCCTTTTTCATGTTTTCCCGGTTATAAAGGATAACACCTCCGCACATGCCGATCCCATCGGGAGTCTTCTCCTGGAAAAAGAAGCTGTAAGGCTCAAAATCATCATATAGAGTGATCTGTCTGCTGCCTCTCCAACTTAGAAAATGGTTATTCAGAAGTTTTCCAAACTTTTTCCGCAATACTTTTGATTGCGCCACCATGTTCAAGTTCTTCCTGCTCTGGAACACAATCTCAGGTCTGCCATCATCCTTTAAAGACAAAAGCTTTATCAGGATACCATTATCCCGGCTGTCTGTGACAGACTCCCTAAACTTTTTATAGGGAACCCGGATGGTTTCCCTCATGCCGGAAACCTCTCCCCTCCCGGCATCGCTCAGCCAAGTAAAGACGATTTCCAGAATATCCCCCTGTCCCAGGGTCTGTCGCAATGACAGTTCCGCGAAGGACAGGATATCAGATACGATCACATATCCTTTTTCTTCCAGTTCCGTCAGTTTTTCCCCCATAAAAATAAATCTATGCGGGGAACAGTAGTTCCTGGAGAATGTCCGCAGGACAATGCATTTCTGTGTTGCTGAAAGTGTCATCATAGTTCGATCGCTCATCTCAGGCCCTCCTGTTTTTTACATGATCGCAATATGCCCTTTTGCTTCAAATCTTCCATGAGCGCGTCAAACGCCGTGTTGATAGCTTCTCGTTCCTTTCCTTCCGGAAAGGCTTTCAGGATGTTTGTTTTCCCGTTTTTATCCGTCACGAAGGTAAGTGCGCAGTCCGCATGGCCTGCCAGGTAATCCGAAAGGTATGGCAGCCTGTCCTTGACATAACAGGCAAAGGCTCTGGCAGTCATTTCCGTGTTGCTGTCCCAATAGCCGCCATCCTTTTCACACTCTTCTCCCATACGCATGGAATTCCGGTAGAAATCAGTTTCCACTCGTCCAATCTGTAGCGTCTCCTGCTTAAATTTTATGGTATCGAGCAGCTTCTGGAAAGGCGCGTAGAGCCTGGGCTGTTCTGAGAGCATTCCTCCCGCGCCCATCTTTTCGCCCAGGTAATCGTCAAGCCCGTGCCACCATTCATGGGCCAGGGAACCCGCCCCATGCATCTTTGTAAGATTGATGACTTTGCAAAGCGGCTCATAATGGGCCGCTGCCTTTCCACTGCCCCTGGCGCCGAAAGCGATTGCAAGCGTGCCCTGACAGGAAATGTCCTGGTCGCTGACTTTAATTACTGCCGCCAGATCCTTCAGGGCCTCAAACCCCATGTTGAGGGATGCCTGGCGATCACTCTGGCTCATCCAGTTGCCGAACTCGCCGCCCCGGAACCCGAAGTTATCCAGATACTGCTGTCCGGTAATCTCCGCGCCCTTCCGGTAATCCGGCCCTGTGCGCCGCACATGCGCAAGCTGAGGAGGAACAAACCGCGTCTTCCCTCCTTTTCTGTGCTTCTTCGCGAAATCCTGCGCCCACTTCAGGGCTTCTTCCTGCGTTGCGAAGTTGGCCCGCAGGATGGAACGGCCCTTCATTACATAATAGGCGCCTGTTTTTCTGGAATACGGGGTTTCACTGTTATGAAAGCGGATAGAATAGCCTGCCGGTGCCTTCTTTTCCTTCTGAACCAGGAACTGTTCTTTTTCCGCCTTCTGCGTAAACTCCCGCTCAAAAGCGGAAACAGAACTAACTTTCAGGGCTTTCAGCAGTTTATTGGTGATGGCCGGGTTTTCCCTGCCTTTTTCTGTGGCGCTGTAATCGTTCCGTCCTATCCATTCATGATTCCGTTTTAGATAGCCGTTCCCTACCATGAAGCAGTCACAGGCCTGCGCGGCATCCTCGGCGGTGCGTACATCCGCTACCGCCGCCTGCAATTCCCGGACTGTCCGGATGTATTCCTTCTGCCTTGCGAGACGTTTCTCCCGCGTATCGTCCTTGCTGTAATACTTCGGGGAAGCGATCACGGCATCCCTCACCTTTTTGATGAAATACACCACGCAGAGAGGAATCCCTTCATCGCGCATGCCTGCGTAATCCGGCTTTTTCCAGATATTGTCCTTTCTTACGTATTTTTCTGCTTCGCGGTCATTCATGATACTTAAATCATCCGCATAGAGTCCCCGGCCTTTCCATAAGTCTTTTCTCGCGCCGCCGATCTTTTCTCCGAAATCTTCATGTACTGCTGCGGGTATCTTCTTCCCTTCTGCTTTGCTATCCATTCTTTCTCCTTTTCTCTCGCTTTTTCTTTTCTGGTTTTCTTATTTGAAATACTCATCCAGGTTCTGGCAGACGACCGCGTCCGTATAGTCCTCCTCCATGGCATTGGCTCATACCCTGCATATGATGGAGGGCGGGATATCCTGTCCGGAGTCGCTACAGTCATCATCTGTGAATTCGACCAGGGCGACCGGAGCCATGCATGGCGCTCCTTCCCGTTTCAGGTCGATATAGATGCCCGGATGGGCCGGATCAGAAGATGGGTAAGCGACAAGCTGTCCGAGCTTTGTTTCAATACGGAGCCGGTTGTCCTGTTTCCTGATTAATTTTCCTTTTTGCATGTTCCCCTTTCTCTATGTCTTGTGATAAGTCTGATTCCACTGGAAGTATGGCGATATGCGCGGAGATATTTTTTCATAATTCCATAAAAAAGAGCGCCTGTTTCCAGACGCCTTTTTAAGCCTTTTTGTTTTATTATGCGTGTATGAGACACTTTACTTTCATATAGCTGTCCTCACCGCGGTCATAAGTCTTCACTCCTCCAAAGGAGTCAAGATATTGCGATGAGGATTTTGATTTCGTGATATAAATGGAAAGTCTTGTCGGCGTGAAAGCGTCCCGGCCTGCATCCATAACGCCTGCGTAATCTTCTGCCAACACCAGTCTGGCTCCCATTTCATCCGCTTTCATCATCGCGGCCTTAAGCAGGCTTTCAGCCAGTATTTTTTTGTCCTTCCCCTGATATCCGGAATACATCCTCTCCAGAAACAGAATCTGGAACGCGCTGTTTTCCGCAGTGCTTTCCGCAGTGTCTTCTACGTCTACAAAATCCAGCCTGTTTCTGCCATTTTTTATGTCCGCGCTGGTAGCTTTTGTAAAACGCAGAACCGCCCTCGCCAATGTCTGTCCGTTCCCATCCATGCGGTACAGGATTTTTTTATTCGCGTCAAAATAGGATATCAGACAATGTTTATACATCCCGTCCCGGTAGTTCATACAGGTATAAAGCGGCCTGCTGCCTATGGACATGATTCCGTTGAAGGATGAATCCTCCATGCATGCCCCGCTGAACTTGTCCTCACAGGAAATGTCCAGGTCACGGATCCACGCTTTTGTTGTCTCCTGGCTTACCGGAAATCCGATCTCGCTTGTCAGATCTCCGTCATGGTATTTCAGCTCGCTTAGTTTTCCGCACATTGCCGCCTTCACGATCAGCCGGAATTTACCCAGCTCTGTTTTGCCCAGGCAGTCCGCGTATGTGTATGCGATCTCTGTGCTGCGCAGGAAAAAGTCCGTACATTCTTTTTTATATTTCTGGTAAAAGCTGTCGTCAAACCGGAATTTTTTCTTTAAACCGAGCACCTCCGTGTCTGTCTGGCAGAAGATCTCCTTCGCGCTTTCCAGGCCGTCTTTGCAAAGCTCCAGGTTCCTTAAAACAAACCACGCCTCTTCTTCTGTTTCTGCTTCCGAAAACGCTTGTGTACTCCGGATATACGGGAGCGTCATAGCTGACAGGGCATGGGTGGGCCGGAACGCGTAAACCTGGGCGCTCCATGCGTAAAGATCATGCTTTTGCAGGCATCTGGTGATTTCCTCCTCTTCCTGCGGCCCTATTTTCATTTTTATGGCTGAACTGCTCCGTGCCTGCACGAACTGGAACATCCTCTTCCCTGCCGTTTCCGGCTTCAGGTTCCCTGACAGTTCCTGAAAAATCCTGGTAAGAGTGTCTCTGTAGCCGATGTTCGGGATTTTCCGGATTTCATGGAACGCAAGGATCTGGTCATATGTCGCAGGCTTCATCCACTCCGGGATGACCGTGTTTTCTGAAAGCATCTCCTGCTCGCAGATCCGGATCATCTGCCGGCCGCTCAAAAGGTTCGCATCAATCTGGCTGCATTTGGTACCCAGGTAAGCGGCCGCATCCTGCAGTTTTCTGTCATCCGCAAGCCCGGAAAGAAACCTGTTCCATTTGTGGAGCATGGCATGTAAGACAGTCTCTTCGAGTCTTTTCCCCCACCAGGAGGCTCCCTGGAACGCCAGGATATCATCTCTCCCCAGAACCCATGCAGCCATCATACAGGAGGATAACCTTTCTGTTGCGGAAAGATACTTTTCCGGGCTGTTCTGGATCTTTTTGCAGAGGATGTTTATAAATTTTTTATCATACCAGGCATCATTCATTAAATGGAAGGTCTGCGTCTGTTGCTCTGGAAACCCTTTCAGACATTCCAGCGCCTGGATACAGGGTTTTGCGTCCGTAAGGTTTTTCGTTCCGTTTATTGCGTCATTCCATGACCAGAACGAAGTCGTCTGGGCTAAGTACCGCAAAAACACAAACGCTTCCTGGTTGGCTGCGCATACGGATATGGCATCATTGATCAGGCCCGGGTTAATAGTTGTCAGGATACGGCTTGCGAGAAACGTCCTGCTGCCAAGCATCTGTTTTTCCTCCACACTCATGGCTGAAGGAATAATATGGCTGAAAACAGTATTTATCCGCCGTTTTTCCATGACATCAAAGACGTAGTCTGTACGCTCAAAAAACGGAAGCATCTGAAACAGATGGTATACCTCATAAGATTTCTCTTTCAGGGCGTGGGCCAGCCTCTTCCCGTCCAGGGATAAAAATATCTCTTCCGCCCCGGCATCCAGGGCTCCCGCAAATGCGGTGACATAAGCTTCCATGCAGGATTTCTTCATGCATTTCTTCGGCAGCAGCTGGATTTCATTCAGGTTCCGTTTATGCTGCTCCAGATTATGCATGATCCGTACTGCCGCTCCCACCGTATCGGCGTCTTTCCCCAGGCTTACGCTGCCGGTTATGGCTTCCAGGAACTCTTTGGGATTCCGAAGCCCCATAAGCGTCATAGCTGACTGGTATTCCCTGCCAGGTCTGATACCTGACAGGCTCTGGGAAATCCCGCTGTCCCTCCATTCTCTGGAAAAGTGATAATCGCTGCTGTCCGCTGCCGCGCTCAGAAGGATACGTCCCTTCATCTGCTTCAGCCGCTCCTCTCTGCCCGTATTATCATTTATGTTGATGGCCTGGTTCATTTTTAAATTTATCATGGTCTCTCCTTCATGATTTTCTTTAATTCCCGGAATAGGTAGATGTCACATTTCGCGGCGTTTGCGATTTCCGCATATGCCTGTATTTTTTCTGCGGTTGTGATATCCTGTTCCCTGACATACTGGGTCGCGATCCTCGCCAGTTCCGGTTTTATAAACGGTTCAATAAACCACCTGATCGTAAAATCGTTTTTTGTATGGGCGTCCTGGATGAGCTTCATAACAGTTTTTCTGGCTGATTCCTGAAGTCTTTCCAGTTTTTCTAAATCTTTCTGTTCCTGCTGTGCCTTCTCGGCTTCTTCTTTTCTCCGTTTCCATTCCGCTTCGCTCATGGTGTAGCGGGACAGAGTTTCATGAGCAGAATCTGAGAGACCCGGGCAGCCCATAAGGGTTTCCGCCAAGGCAGTTATTTCCCCGCCATCCAGGAACATTTTTAAAAAATCCGGGTGCGCGTCAAAAAGCCCATGCACCAGCCTCCAGTAAAAACATGGGGTTGAATTCCATGCCGCATCCAGCAGGGCCATGCAGATATCCTTCTTTTCCCCGGAAGAAAAGGGAGACTCCCTGACGAACGTGAAAGCCTTGTAGGCATTGTCCATGCTGCTGATATATTGTGATGCCCACTTTGGCGTCCTGCCATGCTTTTCCCGGTAACGGAGCAGATACTGGAATTCTGTTTTCTGGTAATTCCCGGAAGGGAGCCAAAACCTGCCGTCCCCTCCTGGGATCTCCATAAGCCCGGACTGAATCAATGCGTTCACTATGTTTCCTCTCCGGTATTCCCACGCAACCTGCCAGGCTTCCCGGAATTTTTCTCCGTCTGCCCGCCTGATTTTGTCAAGGAGCCGGTTTGCCGTTTTCATGGAGCGCTTCCACTGCTCCGGGTATGGGATGTTCAGATCAGAAAGACATAAGCTCCCGCACCTGTATTCAAGGAGCCTTATTTTATGGGACGGCTTTAATTCCTCCCATTTCAGGATATTTTCCGGCTCTAAGGGATCAAAAGCCAGGAACCCGGCTTTCTCAAAAGAAATCGTGTTCGGAACCGCATGGTACAGGAGCTTCCATTCACGGGTATTTTCAAACACCGTATGATATGTGTTTTCAAATCTCCGTATTTCATTTTCAAAAAACTTCTGCGTGTTATTGGATCCGTTGATCTTCCTGTAAAACGGCTCATCAAGTATTTCCCGGAGCGTTTCGGCCTCAAACTCTGTAAATGTTTTTTCTTTATCCAGCCCGGCGATGGCGGACAGAAAATTCTTCTTTATGTTGTCAGATACAATATCATTTGCCCCGGCGCTTAACAGCGCCATGTTGAGGGCCATGATCTCCGTCCTTCTGTAAATTTTCAGCAGGGTTTTGAAAGCAGATGTGGATTCCGTAACGTTCTTCGCTCTCAGCGCGCAGAATGCCGAAAACATCTTTCCGGGTCTTAGCGTACCTCCGGAAAACGCATGGGATGCCAGATGCAGATACCAGCGGTTGCAAAGTACCTTTTCTCTGTCACTTAAAAAATCCTCGATCCGTCCCGCTAACACCGGGTAACAGCCAGCCGCGGCTATCCAAACCAGGAATGCCGCTGCCGGATCCCCGCTGCCTGCCGCCTTGACAGCTACATCCAGGATTTTTTGCTCCAGCGCCTCTTCGGTGTTATCTTCCCCCAGTACCACTGCCTTCAGCATGGTATTATTTATTGCCAGCGTGGCGCATGCGGCCTGAATGGCCAGAGAATTTCCGCCCTGCTTTAAAAGCCAGTCCAGGATGCGGGTACGGTAGTCATCATTAAACTGGTGTTGATCCATCCAGATGTACCGTTTGTTTGCCAGCACAAGCGCGATAGCTTCCAGTTCTTCCGTTGCACAAGCCTGTCCCCGGAATGATTCCAGGTATTCACCTGCGGATCTGGTTCTATCCGTCCCAGATAGGATATTTTCCAGGGCAACTGCTTTTTCTTTTATTCTTTCCTTCATTTTTGTTCCTTCTCCTTCATTTCCTAGAGCGTGTTTGAAAATTGCTTTCTGGTAGCTGTGCGTGCCACTTTGTGGGAGATTTGTGCCAAATGAACGCGGCGTAGTGGGCTACGTTAAGTGAATTTGGCACAAATATACCGCGAAGTGGGGCGTGCAGATGCCAGGAATGAATTTTCAAACACGCTCTAGCTTTTTTATCTCTCCTGTGCCTTTTGCAGTTCCATAAAAAGTATGGGGACAGCCATATATGGATTCCTGGCAAAAAAAGACCCGCGGCGATAGCGGGCCTGAAAAACTGTATATTTCGTTTATAACCACGGAAACTTCTCCCACAGCGTTGACAGCCTGACAGATTATGGATACCAGGGACACTACGGCGACAGCTATAATCAGGAAAAACTGTCTGTTGCCCAAAATCCCAATGCTTCCTTTACCGCATTAATCCTGGGCAGCCGTTTCCCCGAATCCGTCTTCCGCTTTGGTTTCTGCTGTTTCTGTTCCGGCGCCTTCCGTATCTTCCGGATCCGTCTGGGCGGCGCTGCTATCCAGTGACACGGACTCCTCGCTGTCCACCCATACGCGCCCAAGATCGGTTCCCTGGATCAGGAACTGGTAATCGCCGTTTGTAAGGCCGGGAAGCTTGAACACAACCTTTCCGTACTCATCGAGCATCAGATTGCCCGGGGTCTTCTCCCTGGAATATTCCGTGCCGTCCGGCGTCCGGATCACCACACTGGCCGCATGGTCGCTGTTCTGCCATGTGATGGTGATATCGTTGGCAATGGGTGAGTCGTCATAATGGATTGTGATCTGCCCGGAACTCCCGGACTGGACAAAGGATTTGGCGTTACCGCTGGCGATGTCCGTACTGACCGACCGGTACAGGTTTTCAAAATTATAAAACCTCAGTTGCCAGGCGCCTGCCACTGCGCCTTCCACGGTGCTTCCCATATAAACCCATTCATCATCACCGCTGTTCTTGCCGGACGCCAGTTCCGTAGCGGTTCCGGTTGGGGAGACAAGGATGACACGCGGGAACTTTCCAGTCTGTTTCGCGGCAGTTTCCGCTTCCTTTGTCTGGAACTTGTAGGCAATATTGAATGTGATCCCGGACTGGGTAACGTCAGTATTGAAATCCATGATGTCCGGGGTATCCTCCAGTGAGGAAGCCCCACCCTGAATCTCGGTGTTCTGGCTGATGGCCCCGGTCTTCTCCAGATACTCATAGTAGGTCATCACATTCCCGCTGTTGTCCTCATAATAGTAGGGATCGTCCATTTTAATGTCTGCTGTGTCAGTTCCCCGCTCCACGTTATAGTATTTGACCAGCCCGGCGTTATTGATGTAGTAATAGCCGGATTTAAGATAGTCTGGTATGTCAATGATGGCGTATCCGTCCGGGGAATTGCTGTAAAGATCCGTGGTATACAGCTCGAAGGACGTGAACGCCCGCATGTCCGCTGTGGCGCAAGCAGAGATCAGAGCCGTACCCACATAAAGATCGCAGTTGGCAACAGCATCCTTAGTCAGTCCCGCCACAATGCCGCCAGGCCGTAAGTTGTCCCCGGTCAGGGATGCCCCATTGATCTTGTCCAGTACGAAGCCGTTATCCAGGGTCATACCGTCCGCCAGGCTCGCAGAGATCGCCGCTGTAATGCTGGATGTTCCGTCGTTGCCTGACTTCCCGTTTTCAAACTGGATCTTCCCCGCTGAGGAACTGTTGAGCCCGTAAAGGCCGATGGAATATCCCTGGTCACGGAACCGTTCCCAGGTAAAAGAAGGGACATTCCCGGATGCCTTGAACACCAGTTGGTCATTTTTATATAGGATCGGGATGGCGTTATCCTTATAGACAAAGTCCACAATACGGTTCGCGTCCTTTCTGATGATCCCGTTTGGCTCCATTGTGGTCGTCTCTGCTGGCCTGGACGGGTCGAAGTTCATGCCTTCCGTGGGGAGTTCAAAAAAATCCCCTCCGTTTTTCACATAATAGCATCCTGATTTTAATTCATTGACTGTCACTGCGGCCAGGGACTGCTCTATGGGGCCGGCAGGCTCCTGCTCCTCTTTTTTGCAGCCGGAAACAGTAATGGAAGCCATGGCGATGGCGGCCGCAAGAAAAAGACATTTCTTTCTCATAAAAACTCCTCCTGGTATTGTTTTAATTTTTACTTTTAATGGACAGAAAACGCCATGGGGCGGGGATCTGATCTTACTTCAATGATGTGTCCACCCCGCAATGGTAAATTTTTTATCTTCATTAAGTATGGCTGATGTTTCCGGGACATGTTTTTGGCAGATAGCTTTTTTATCTTCTTTTTGCGTCGCTGGCGAATCTGGGGATGATCACTTTTTTATAAAACAGGGCGGCAAAAATGAAGAAACATGCTAAAAAAATGTTATCTGCAAGGAAATCCGTGAACATTCTCAGCCCGTTATTTGCGGCGAACCTGACAGGGTACTCTGTGTTTTTATAGATATGGAGCGTATCGCCCGCCACAGATAACGGAATCTTCCCGCTGTCCTTTAAGAAAGTCACAATATAATCCCCTTTTTCGACTTCCAGGATCTGCCCGTCCGACTTGACTGTCAGCGTTACCCTGGCTCCAGTATCCACTTCCTTAAGCCTCATTGACAAAGGGTAAGAAAGCTTTGAAAAGAAGGCAGAGGAAGCAGCTTCTGTAAAGGAAAAACTCACATTGGCGCGCCTGCTGTCTTCCGGCGCAGTATAGGACGGCTTTTCGTCTCTACATCCCGGATCCAGGCCGTCTTCATCTTTTTCTGTGCCTGCGGCTGCCTCCCTGGGTGTGTTCCGTTTTTCCGCCTTCAGGTCTTCTGCCGTCATATGGCCCTGGCTTCCCGTTTCTGTGACCGCCTGCGGGACGCCGTCGTCTGTGCCTTCCGCGTTTCCCTTGCCTTCGCCATACGCATCTGTCCCGCTTTCTAAGGCTTGCGGCGCGCCGGAAGGCGCGGCTGCAACTCTCACTGGGATAAGTGACATGGCAGCCACGCAGATAAGCGCGGCCATCCTGATCATCTGTTTTCTCATGGCTTCTGGTTGGCGGGCTTATCGGCCCGCATCCTCCTTTTCAAATATTGGTAAAGCTGGTATTTGCTTTGCGCTTTATGGCCTTTTGCGCCTGCAATTTGTTACTTATTATCCCGGTCTTTCCCGAATCCGTGGCGGGCATTCTGTAGTACATGTCCGCCATGCATGCCATACCCGCCAGGAAGGGCTTTCTGTAATTCCTTCTCCCGTTCCCGCTGGTATGCCTCCTTTTCCTCCTCTTTTTTCTTTGCGTTCTGTAGGGCTGCCTGCTCCGCTGTCATTTCGGCGCGTACCTGATCAGATATGGCTTTTTCGTCAAAGCCTGAATCCTCAAAAAATCCGACGCTTTCCGGAAGGAACAGAAGCTGCAGCTCGTTGCATTCCGCATACATAGGGTCGTGGGGCTGGATATTGTGGAAAACCGGGTTTACTGCCGCAATCATCGCGCCCGCGATACTCATTGGCTTTACCGTCACCCGCAGGCATGGTATTCCGGCAGATCCTCCCTCCCCGGAATGGATAAATTCCGTCATAAGCTGTGAGTAATCCTCCGTGATCATCCGCATGCGGTTGAAATCACTGGCGCTGTTATACTTATAAGTAATGCGGATCGTGGTGTATCCGCCGATATCTGCAAGGGATACTAACGGATCTCTGGTCGTAAGTTCGCCTATCTGCCGGATGGTTTCCCCAGTCTGTTCGTCCATTCGCTCTAATGAGAGCTGAACAATGGTCAGGTTGTCTCCGTGCTCATCCTTGTCCCATAGGGCGCGTATCATATCCATGGTTTCCATAATATTGATCCCCTTCCTGTATTTTATAGAAGTATGCCTGATTATAGTGTTTTTTCAGCATTTTTAGCCGTACCATCAGGATACCCTCAAAAATCCGGATGGAGGGTTCCCGGCTCTCTTTCACGTTCTCCGCGTGCGCCAGTCAACAACCCCGCTGCAAGCAACGGGGCGTCAAACTTGCAGTGCTGCAGAGCAGCGGGGTATTTGACCCTCGCGGCAGTCGCCAAATGTGCATGCAAGCATGCCCACTTGGCTCGTTGCTCGCGGGAATAAACTCCCCTGTCCGAATTTGAACCGGCTTTTATTGTGACTAATATGCGGATAACGTTTTCGGGGAGCCGCCCTCCTCAGCAAGTTCGCCGGGAAGCCGCATACCTGCTCTTTAGCCGCATTTCCCAAATCTCCGCATCTACCCAATTGCCGGCAGCCGAAAAAATTGAGATTTTTGACTATATTCCCTGGACACAGGGTTTAATGGACAATATCATGTTTTTATAAAACCCCGTTCCCATGCCTGCCTCCCATTCCCATACTTCTACTGAACAGATATAAGGAACCTGCAGCATGACATCAGGCAACAGGCATTTTTGTCTGTTCCGGGGCATATGCCTTCTGAAACATCAATGGAGGCTGCCCATGGGCGCCTCCGATTTTTCCAGAAAGGAGGAACCCATTTATGGGTAAACGAAACACCAGCCGGAATAACAAAACCGGCATCAAAACAAAAAAAAGCCGCCCGGACCAGGTGGAAAAGCTCCTGGAAGAATGGAACGACGTCTTCGCAGATATCATTAATACCCTGGTCTACAACGGAGAACGGAACGTAAAAGAGGAGTACCTGGCCGACGGGCCAACCGCAAGCCGCTTTAAGGCCGCGGACGGGCAGTACCATGAAAAGAACCGCGACATCTGCAAAGAAGACATCCGGAACGGAGTGCATTACGCAGTCTGGGGCATGGAGAACCAGACCGACGTGGATCGGCTCATGGTTGTCCGGGGCATGGGATATGACTATGCCTCATACGACAGGAATGCGAAACTCCTCCAGGCTGAAAACAGGTTGTCAGGAAATGAAGCGAAATACACAGAGGGGCTTCCTAAAGGCCAGCTTCTGTGGCCGGTGGTGACGCTCGTCCTGTATTTCGGGATGACGGAATGGGACGGCCCCACAACGCTGTGGGAGCTGGCAGGCGTACCGGACGAGCTGAAGCGGTACGTCCCCAACTACCACATCAACCTCGTCCAGGTCGCTTTCCTGGAAGAAAATGATATCCAGAAATTCAGCAGCGACTTCCAGATCATCGCAAGGTTTTTTCGCGCAAAAAGGCTTGGAAATGAACAGGAAATAATGTATAATGACCAGAGAGCATGGATCCATGTTTCAGAATTAATGGAGTTTTTCTATACGTTTACGGGAGATAAGCGTTACCGTCAATATAAAGCGTTTCTGGTAGGGGAATCCAAGAAAGGAGAGGTCAAAATGTGTACTTTATTGGATGCATTTGAAAAAGAAGGACTTGAAAAGGGGCTTAAAAAGGGACTTGAAAAAGGACTTGAAAAAGGACTTGAAAAAGGCATTGCGATCGGGCAGTATCAAATTGCGGAAAGATATGCCCGCAAACACAGTATTTCTATCGAAGCAGCCATGGCGCAGTTAAGCTTTTCCAAGAAGGAAATGTCCGGCTATGCGGCATGGAAGGCGGCTGACAATAATATGGCATAAGCATAAAAAAATACAGACTGCCTGATGTAAAATTCCCCTGCCCTTTGCAGCAGGGGGATTTTTTAATAGTGGCCCTGTCTGTTTCGTTCGCACTATATATGCCGTCCATCGTCCCCATTGCCTCGCAGATAGAGCTTACAGTATCCTTTGCCGTGACCGGCTCCCTTCCATGCGCCTTGAAACTCCGGACTTCATTGTATATCCCTGCCATATTCGCATCCCGCATAGGAATAAGTACATCTTTATATTTATCACTCTGATATGATCCTCTTAATTTATTCACAATAGACCAGATAAAATTCACTTCTGCTGATACATCAATCGGCGAATCATCCCACATTGCATCAATTTTTTTGATGTCTGCCATTTCTTTTTCCTCCATAAATACAAAAAATTTCCATACGCAATAATCTCATTATATCTGGAAATTATGAAAGAATCAATATTTTTGTTGAATTATCAACATATATGTTTTTATTATTTTCCTATACGGTCTTGTATCATAAAAAGATCTGCTGTATTTCAAGCAAGTTTTTAGTCAAAACAGGGAAAATCAAAAAAAGATTGCCACTGCAACCCTCTTTTGCCAATAATGAAACGGATTTATTATCAATAAACACTATACGCTCTAATCATCCAGCAACTCAGGCGCTTTGTGGAGCGCCATTTCCCTTTGCCTTTTTCTGATTGCCATTATCATTTCTCGATTTTTCTTCCTACTTTGTTCTAATTCCTGCTCGTCTGCCTTTTGAAGTGGATCTGGAACAACAAGCCGCATTGGTCTGTCTTCATAATATAAATCATTCAGATAGCCTTCTTCCCTCATTTTAAATCCTCTTTCATTCATAAATAGTCCTGCCTCTCCACACTGTTTCAAAAAAGAAAGCGCTATATCATAATGCTCATTTACTGTAAGATTTTTAGTTGCTTTTGCGGCAAATTCCTTAAACAAAGCAAATGCTTTATGAAAATCATATTGCTTATCCTTATACAGATAATGAATCGTTCCCTGATTTGACACCACGGAAATAACAGCCACCGTAGAATAAACAAGGAAAAAACGTTTATCCTCAAGCGAGAATGTCTGTGATGAGGGATGGTTGTGCAGGATAATCACTGATACGCTATCTGCCGATGTCAGTATATGGTTTGACAGAGTATCTGATGTTATTTGCACGCTATGCTCTGTTCCATAACTGATTCCGTATTCATCTAAAGGCATATCTGCACCAATATCACAAGTAATTGCCACTTCATTGCTGTCATTAAATTCTTTGGATAATGACAACACATCCCTTGCTAACTGTCGCATAATCATATTCTGTTTTCTGAAAAGTTTTTATATCGTATATATGGCGCTTTTTGTATTGCAATATCCGCAATATAAATCTTTTCCGTTCTTTTCTTTGCCTGTTTTAATTCTTTATCATTTTCCATAAAATGCTTCCACCTACTTTCTTTTATTATACATGGATATATCAAAAAAATCCATATATTTTTCCAATCATATCGTGTCATTTCTCATCCAATTCAATCACAAAAAATAAAACATAACCGCAAATGTTAAATCAGTTGTTTATCCTTCATAGGTTAAATAGTGTGTTCCTGCCCTGTATTTTGTTTGATGTACCTATAACCGGCACGCTATATCCTTCGTTCCTCCGGTCTCCGACCCTTTCCCTCTGCCGCACCCCCTTCTTCCGGGGCCGGCTGTGGCAGTTGTCTTATGTTGTAGTACATTGCTTCCTGTTCTTTCGCCTTCAGGAAGGAGCCGTCACCCTTTAGTATCCCCTTGTGCCGTTCATCTATCTTTGCAAATTCCTCTTCATAGTTTTTATGCGGGAAATGGCTTCCTCCCCAGGTAATCTCCATGATTTCTCCGCAGCATACCGGTACTGGGATTCTGTTAGATTCTCCGCCTTTCTGCCCCGAAGGCATTGTATTCTCATCAATAACACTGCAAATCACAGAATCCACAATGCCCCTGGATACGCCAAGCCCGTCCGATTCCGGCCACATGTCTTCATCATCAGGTTCCGCGCCGGCTTCGATCGGGATTCCCTGCCCCTTCGCAAATCCCAGCAATGCTTCATCGCTGTAGAATGTCTGTCGGTTTTTCCCTGTTTCCTGGAGCAGTTTCAGTCCCTGTGTACTGTGCGAAGCCGCGTCAAAGCTCGGGACGGTGACAAAGCCATGGTTCCGTATATCCAGAAAATCCGCGAATTTGTCATCAGCAAGGCGTATCCCCATTGCGTTAGGCGTAATGGATTCGCATAAATATTCTGTTTTTTCTTCTGTATTCTCGACCGCGGCAGCGAAAAAGAAAGGGATACGGGCCGCGTTCAGCTCGTTAAAGAAATTTTTTCCGCCATACTCCTTAATGATTTCTTTCATTTCTTCTTTTAAATTATAACAGTTGCTCAATTCTTCCTGGCTCCTTTCTGCCGGCACAGCAGCCGTTTCGCAATGGTTCTTGTATTTTGGGGATTCTGCCGTCCTGATATGGACATAGCGCAAAATTTTCCTCCGGTTCCGCACCGCCTGAATTGGATGCCGTGCGTAAATTCTTACAGTTTAAGTATGCCATTTTTTTACAGTGGACGAAGTTTTGCGGATAGCAAAAATGCAGGCAGTTTTCTGCCTGCATGTCTGAATGGGTTCTCTTCCTGATCTGAACTGTTCCCATCCTGCGCCGTGTCACAGTGATGAAATCTCCTCCGGTTCCATGCCGGCCCCGGCTTCTGCTTCTGCCGTATCGGGGGCGGTTTCTGCTTCCGCCTCCGTCTCCTGGGGCGCGGATTTTGCTACTTCCTTCCCGGCGGATTCCTGGGCCGCGTTATAACGCTTGTTGAACTCTTTCTGCGTTACCATCTCCTGAATCACAAATGTCTGGTTAAAATACGCCTTTCCCCGGTATTCATTGCGTGAACTTTCCATCGCCCCGATTACGTACACTGTATCTCCCAGATGGATTTTCTGATCCAGGCCCTGGGGAGCGCGGAAATACGTCCCGGTTACGGCGAAAGAGCGGCCGTCTTTCCGGACTTCCATCCGGATCTCATAGATATCCTCCCTGCGTTTGGAAACCCCGCTGATCTTTGCCTCCAAACGGATCTCATTAGCCGGAGCGGCATGTCTTTTGCCGAAGCCGCTGATGCCCAGCATCTGCTCCATGCGTGTCGCGTCATGCTCGATCTCATCAATATAGATCGCTGTACGTTCCGTGAAGCCGTTCCCGGACTGGGTTGAATAAGCCCCAAGGTATCCCCTGATCAGCACAAAGTCCCCCTCCCGAAAAGACTGGACGATCCCTTTAGTTTTTGTGGAACTGTTAAACAATGCCTCTGGGAAATAAGTCTCTACGGACTGTTCAAATCTGGAATTCCCGTTATCACGAACCCTTCTTGTAACAATCGTATTGTAGGGTACCGTAAGGGAGCCGAAACGTTCATTCCCATACAGGTGTGAGATTCTTCCTCTTAAGCAGACTTCGTTCATTGGCTTACGCGTGTTTTCCTGTCTTTCCATAATCATGATTCCTTTCTCTTTTTTGGTCTGCACCCTTTTTTATTATTTGGCGTCTTTGGGCGTTTCTTTGCGTATGGCGCCTCCTGTCCCTGTCTGGAGGCACTCCATGACTGCCGTCGGAGCAGAAGGCAGGCTGCGTCCGTCAGTTACTTTAAGTATGGGAGATGCGGGGGCGGTTAAGGCACACAAAAAGCGCTGTCGCAATAAACAGCGCTTTTTGCTGGCGCTATGCTCCCATTGCTTCGGTTTTATCGTGGCGTGAAGGGTGGAAGTTTTTTTGAACTGCGCCTTGCTTTTTGCGGATAAGCATTTTCGGAATATCCGGCGTTTTTTTCATTTCTTTCGTAAACACTATCTATCGGTTCTTTTCAAAGTTTATTGACCCAATAAACATTTAATGATGTAAATGCTAATATAACACGTTTTTTACATGATGATAATAATCTTTTCAACTAAGTTTGGAAAGAACCTTTTTAGCGTTTACATAATTAACATGGATATTTTCATTATTAAGCTGTTCTTTTAAGTAGTCTTCAAAATCATCTATCATATATCCTGGATTCTCGGAGTTAACATGACGAGGTTGGTACCTTCACTCCGAGAGCCTCATATATTTTTGCCTGCTTATT
>NZ_CALPCY010000066.1:0-23074 GCF_943193115.1 Otoolea muris | reverse complement strand
GGTGCCGATGACCACTGCCCTTTTATTATAGAGGGTTGGTGGTTATTTTTCTATCCACTATCTTATTTGACGCTTACAGTCCTCCGCCCAATAACGGCCCAAGTCCTCCTCATTTTCAATATCCGGGTAAAATTCAAAGCAATCCAGATTTTGCGTCAGATTGATAATATCTGCCACACTGGAGGTATGCGCCCCCGTATGGAGCACTGCCTCAAATTTTTCAAGTTCCCCTTGATCGAGTTCCGAGAGCAGGCAGGCCAGATGGTTAAGCTCGTCCAGATTTTCATATTCACCCAGATAGTCATAGAGCCCCAGCACATCGCCGTCAAAGCTGGTAATAAAAAATTCCTCATACCGTATGCCGTCCACGCCGATATGTTTCAGCAGCGTCTGCACCTCCTGGGGGCTGGTGGGAAATTCCAGTGTTTCTCCCACCAGCTCCCCCTCGTTGTATTTGCCGAGGTTGGTAATGTAAGCCTCAAACAAGGATGCCATCAGCGTTTGCCCTGGCCCTTGACGGTCAAAATGCCCTCAAGGGTGGTGGCGGTAATCCCCAGCCGCTGGGCCACGGCAATATCATTTTTCATGGCCTCGGTCATGCTGTGGCCGCATACCACCAGCACCCGGGAGCGGCGGAGCAGGTCACGGCCAATGTCAATGCCGCTTTTATGCTCCTCGGGTACTGCGTCATTGAGGAACAGCGGCAGATAGAGGGCGGGGCAGATCGGTGCAAAGCCCGCCTCATATACGGCCCGGCAATACTGGGCCGCCAGTTCTGCGTTTTCACTGTCGCCGCCAAACCATGCGGCGGTAATGTATGCAAGGGGTCGTTTCATAAGTAAAAACCTCCGTTCTATAATAAAATCGTTCAACCCTAACCCCCCGCCCTTTCCCAATCATGGGAAAGGGGGCGGCTCTGGAGGATATACCCCCCGCCGCTTGGCCGGAGATAGCACAGCCGGGGCAGGCCGTAAAGGGCAAGCCGCCGCAAGCGGCGGGGCCGTTGGCCCCCTTGACGGCCCGCTCCCGACTGCGCTTTTTTATCCCCGGCGACGGGGGATATATACCACCAGAGCCATCGCAGAGGGGCGGAGCCCCTCGGGACAAAATGTCTCGAAGTGGTTACTTGTCTTTTTCCATTTTCTTCGGGGCCTTTGCCAGCTCGGGCGGCTGTTTCTGTTTCCACTCGTCCAGCAGGCCGATGATCTGCTCTTTCATTTTGGCCGGAGTAACCTCCTTGCCGAAATACTTTTCCAGTTCAGCGGTTGAAATAATCACGCCTCGATCCTCCTTTTTCTTTTCTGATAAGATACCGTCAATCACATCGCCGTTGAGCTTGCCCTCCTGATCCAGCTCCCGGAGCTTTTTCGCCTGGGCCACCGAGGGGGACGCCTGCTCCCCGTCAATGGAAACGGCGATCAGCCTCTGGTTTTTGGGCTTGATATAGGAGAGCTCCACGGCGGGCATAAAGCCCATCTTTTTATCGTCCACCTTGTCCAGCAGTTCCGGCACAAGGGAGTTGAGCCGCAGATAGCGCATGACTTTTTTATAGTTCATGTCATGGGCCTCGCCCACGATCTCCACGGAACGCTTGCCAATGTCGCCCTCGGCAACATTTTTCAGCCGCCCGCCCTGGTGCTTGATGTCCTCCACTTCCAAATCCAGCAGGGCGGCCAGTTCGCTGGGGAGCGTCTGATCCCGCTGTTTGTTGCTGTCTTTCATGGCCTGGACAGCCTCGTGGTCGCTCATATCCCGGACGATAAAGGGCATTTCCAAAAGCCCGGCCAGTTCACTGCCCCGGCAGCGGCGGTGGCCCGCCACAATCTCATAGCCGTTTCCGTCCTTTTCCGGGCGGGCAAGGCCCGGCACCATCACGCCGTTTGCCTTAATGGATGCCACTGTTTCCTGCATTTTGGCATCGTCCCGCACCTTAAACGGATGGGGCCGGAATGTATGGAACGGATGCATCTCGGAAAGTTTCAGATACATGAGCTTGCCTTCCTCCACCGGACGGGGAGGGGCGGCTGGCCCAGGCGGAGCCTGCTCCGGGGCGGCGGCCTCCTTTTCGGGAGCCGTTTTCCCAGCCTTTGGGGGAGTTTTGGCGTCCGGGGCTTTCCCGTCACTTCGGGACACTTTGTCTCGCTTGGACGGCTGGGCCTCGCCGGGGGCCGCCTTGTCAGCCTTGGGCGGGCGGCCCTTGCGGGGCTTTGCCGCCTCCTTGCCAGCGGGCTCCGTTTTATCCTCCTTCGGGGAACGGCTACGGCGGGGCTTTTTCTGTTCGCCAGCGGCGGGCTGTTCCGCCTCACCGGGAGTCTGCTCCTTTGCGGGGGCATCCCCGGCTTTCTCTACCTCAGCCTGGGCCGCCTTTCGCTTTTCGCCCATGAGCTCATTGATCTGCTCAAAGGACACTACCACATCGCCGGGATCGGGCTTTGCGGGCCCGGCCTGTTCCTGCTGAGGTGTGGGAGCGGCGGCCTGTTCGGGAGCCAGGGCCTGGGGCTGGCCAGCCGTTACAGCCTCGGGAGCCTCCGGGATTTTTTTCTCACCGGGGCCCGTGTTCAATTTGTCATCTGCCATTCATTAACCTCCTTTTCGTTAAAATTGCACAAATTTCAGGCTTAAATTTCTGTAATTATTTTTTGCCTCCTTCCCATCTATCCACGCAAAAAAGCCGCCCGGTTTTGATGGCCGGACGGCCTTTCAGCGTAATGTGATAGATCAAATATTATTTTTGTTGTTGGTAGGCTCCGAAAAGCCTTGTATTTGCGGTTTTCCTAATTTATATGGCCCTTATGGCCGCCATCAACAACCTGAAAGTGGACAAAGCAGCAAAGATGCCCGTAAATCCGGTCATTTACGATTATTACGTCCGTAAATGTGCCGGCAAGAAAAAGATCGTTGCTGTCGGTGCTGTCATGCACAAAATCTGTAACACTATCTTCGCCATGCTCCGGGATAATAAGCCCTTTGAGCTCATCACACCGGAAGAACACTGTCAGCGTTATGCAGCAGAACACCAAGGATCTGTGAGCACCGCTGCCTGATGGGGATCGGAACCCTATTTTAAAAATCCCATAATAATGGGTTTATTAATGTTACCCTTTTTTACATCAGTTGCTTGAAAAAAACTTTTTAAACATTTTTCATTTTACCTATTGACATTTCTTAGCTGGACTATCAAAAAGGAACGTTTCATCTTCCTCCTCCCTTTCTCCTGCCTAGAGCGTGTTTGAAACATGCTCTGAATTTCTAAGTTTCAATTGTTAAACAAACTCCGCTCCAGCCTGAGCCACTATTGGGGATCCGATCTATCACGCAATGAATAGGTCGAAATCGACTCTTTCAAATATCTCAAGCTTTCCCCCTCTTGTTGCATTACAGATTCTGATTCCATGCAAATCTGCATATTGTTTCGCCGCCTTATAGCCATCCATGATCGCGTCAATTCCTGCAAATATTCCGGCCTCTTCTGAAAGCGCCATCCCCTTTTCATCCTCCATCCGCTGTATCAGATGGTTATGATCTCTCACATTATTTCTCGTTACGCTGCCATCCGAATGTTTCTCTATAGAAAAAGAACAGTCCATTCCCAGAAGATAGATTTCTTTAAACCCCATATAAACCGCTAACTGCAGCATCATATAGGCAATCGTTCCTGACGAATATACCTGCCTGCTGCAGTCATCGCTGAACAAAGGAAGACTTATCTTTCCGTCGCTCCCCCTGACATCCTTCACATAATACAAATTTCTGATATCTTCACAGTCCCGGTATGCAAACCCCTCGCTCATGATATTTGTAAAAAATGCTTCACAGTTCGATGTCATCCATTCCACATCTTCCTTCTCAGACATCATCTTTTTGCAAAAAGTCTCATCCCACGCACAGTGAAAGGTGGGCCTCCAGGCCGTATGTTCATACAGCGCGTATATCGAATTGCAGGCAAACGTAATCTCACCCTTCAATTTTTCCAAATCTTCTATGGTAAGGCTTGGCCCGTTCCCGATTACAAAACACCGTTTTCCCTTATACAGGGCCCGATATGTTTTCAGCTTTTCTGTATACGTCTTCCAGTGTACCGTATCCTCATAACATTCATAAATCGTGTCTTTCGTCTCATATGTCACGAGGCGCTCTTTGGGAACACCGGAATTTTTCAGTTCTCTCATCATCTCGTCCCTGTATATATATGAAGAAATGATATAATATGCCTCTTCTTTCCCTGCTTCCCGGTAAGAAATCACCCTTTTCCCATTGATCGGATTCCGTTTACTGTTTTTGTCAACATAACCATCCCATGCAATGTTGTGCTTATCGAAATACATTCCGAAAATTCTGCCGTATTTCCCTGCCCCTACAATATAGGTTTTAGTCAGGGGAAATGATTTTGCCATATCGACAAATGCATTTATATCCATATAAAAAATATTCCCTTCAGCCCTTCATAGTTCGTTTCCCGATTCAGTCAGTCCATTGTTTTCTGTATGCATCGTCTGTTTTTCTCCCCGCTGCTTTCATGGGCTGCATGCGCCTTTTACGATCTCGCACACCATATAATCCGACTTTTCCTGCTGTTCCAGCTCCGAAATCCAGGCCTGATCCATTGTTTTCGTGATAAAATCATACTCCTTATGCCGGCCCGGCTGCCCGTTCAGCAGCCAGTATACAAAATTCCCCAGTCCATACCTCTGATAATATCTGACCTGGAATTCCGTAATTCCACACCGTTTGGCCATTGTCTCAAAGCTCCCTCCTGACAGCACCCATGGATGCTGCGTGCTGAACAGGAAGCTCTCGTACGCGTTTCCCAATACCTCCCGCATGACCGGCGCATCCGTCGGCGTTCCTATGAATGCCCTGCCTCCGTATGACAGCAGAGCGTATGCCTCCTCTAAAAACTTCTGAGGTTCTTCCACGTGTTCAATCACATCAAATGATACAATCACATCCACCTTATTCCGGTATTCCTTTAATGCCTCCTGTGCATACCCAAATACCGTATATCCTCTTCCTTTCATGGCCCCACGGTACGTCTCTGACGGTTCAACCGCAATTACTGTATCTGCAACTGCCTGAATATAATCCAGAAATGCCCCTGCGCCGCAGCCGATGTCCGCCACGGTCTTTCCCCTGAAAATTTCAGTTCCCGTGTACCGGAACTTTTCCAGACTCTCTCCGTCATGCAGCCTGTAAAATTCGTTCACATCAGACGTTCCTTCCAATTCGTTCCTGTATGCTTCACTCTGATAATACTGCCTGCTGTCCCGCTCCCTGCTATCATGCCAGATTGTGCCACACTTTTCGCACCGGAACATTTTCACCTTTTTGTCTGTATAGTTTCCCACTCTCCCATCCCGGATCTTTCCCTCATAGGCAACCATCACATCTTCGCAGCCGCATAATTTACATCTCATCGCTATTCCCTCATATTATCTTATTTTCCCTGTTTTCGCGGAACCGCATAAAGGATCGTATCTCCCGCCGAATTTTTATAATGTCTTAATTTCATATCGTACGGGCAATCTAACGACTTGATAAAATCAGACAATACGAATAAATCATCCTGCAGATGATAGGCGCATATCGCCAGCCCCGGATGATATATCTCAATCGTTTTTCTGGCTCCCTCCAGGCATCTCCTCTCAGCGCCTTCGATATCCAGCTTGATGAAATCCAGCCTCTCCAAATCAAGATCATCGATCCGTTTTGTTACAACACATTCCGTCCCCTGTTCAGCGACTCTTCCGGACAGGCCCGAATCGGAAAGTACCATCCCGCTTCCTGTCGAATCCCACAGCGCAGAGTGAGATACAAAGAGCTGATGCGGATAAAACAAAGCTTTTTTATCCTCTAACAAACGACAGTTGGCGCGGTCTGCCTCAAAACAGTATATATACAGCCTCGCCCGGCCGCCCCATGCTTCAGCAAAGTCTTCTGCCGTATCCCCGTCATATGCCCCTCCGTCAATCAGATAGAAATCGCCATCCGCCGGGGCAGCTCCCCATATATCCTCATCCGTATAGACGCTCCCGCTGCTCTTTATCTCATCCAGATAGCTTCGTTCCCTGGTCAGCCGGTAATTTAAAATGCCGCGCAGTGTTTTCCTGGAACACGTATCAGCCAGCTCTTTGCATAATTCTTCAAAGCGGGACAAATTGCCTCTGATATATTCCTCTTCTGAAGAAATATATATCCTGTTAGTTGTTTCCCATGCCATAGACAGCAAAAGATTATACATATGCTCCCCCAGCCGGGGATCATAAGCGATGATTTGCCGCTGAATTTCTTCCTGCCACATGGAAGCAATGCATATCGCCGCCTCCGGATACAGCCGGATCGCGGCTTCAAAGGATAATACGTCCAGATCGTTATGTGTCTTCCCCTGTTTCCGTTCTGAATTATCACAATAACACCGGGGAATGATCCCGTGTTTTCTTAAGACATCAACCGTCCAGTCACCGCTTCCGCCAGCGCCAAAGACGATCACATCCTCTGCCCTTTTCAGTTTCCCAATCATGCATGTATCAACGATTTCCTTTTTTGCATGTTTAAAATCAAGATTCATCTTTCTGCCCTCAAATATATTCCACATGCCCGGATATCATCTGCGCAAATTCCAAATCTTCCATGGTATCAATATCCACAGACTCAATCTCCCCCACTTCCTGTATAAACGGGCGAAAGCCGATACGCCTCCCATGCTTTTCCCATAACTGCCGGCTGAAAATAAAGAATGCGCTTGTTTCCACAAAAATGGGATCCATATCCTGCGTCCGGGGGACATTTTCGATATCATAATTCATCGGTTTCCCCTGATACCAGGCAAACGTCTGTATTCTCTTTGCGGAAAACGCAGAATCATATTCGCCGCTCAGCACATGATCCAGCGCATTTTTTAATGTCTCACGCTTCGTAAACGGCGATGTCGTACACAGAGCGATATAAATATCTGCCTGCACGTCATTTAAGAAAGCCGTGTATGTGTCTCTGGCCCGGATCTCATTTCCGTCCAGCCATTTCTCCCTCTGTAAAAACTTCACGCCTGACGGAATATACTGACGCACGTTTTCATCGCTGCAGTAAATATATACATCGTCAATGCCGTCTACCTGCAGCGCCGTATTAAGGATATGGTAGCACAGCGGCCTGCCTCCTATGGGCTGAATATTTTTGTGCGGAACGCGTTCGCTGTTTAACTTCACTGTCGCAAATGCAGCCACCCTCATCCTGTCTCCTCCAATGCCTTCTTAATCCTCTTCATATGTTCCATATAGTCCATGTCGCCGTAAAACAGCGCTGCCGTCCCCAGGACAAAGCTCTCCACTCCTTTTTTGCTCAGGCGGCAGATCCGCTCCAGGTTGCATGCCCCGTCCATTCCGATGGAAAACCGGTATACATCCTTTAGTTTTAAAAGCTGTTCGATCTTGTTTTCTGCATACGGGAGATAGAGCTGTCCCGCCTGCCCCGGATTCACTCCCATCACCAGAACCCGGTCTACCACATTTAACAGCTCCCGGATGTATCCCACGGATGTACCGGGATTGATCACGATCCCTGCCTCTAATCCCAGTTCGCCGATTTTCTGCAGCGTCGTAATCGCATGGTATTCGGATTCCGGGTGGATGTAGATGATATCAACGCCGCAGTCAGCAAACAGTTCAATATACCGCATGGGATTTTCTATCATCAGATGGACTTCTGTCTTCAGCCTGGTGATCCTGCATATATGCCGGATATCCTGCATCCCCATCCCAAAATACGGGACATAGTTTCCGTCCATCACATCCATATGCAGGATGTCCGAACCCGCTTTTTCCAGTAATTCAACCTCTCTGTCCAGATTTCCATAATCGGCGCACATCATGGACGGGCATAAATTAATTTTCATCATGTTCTCTTATTAATCCGGTCATCCATTCTGCAAACGCCCCTGTCTGTCCGTCCCTTCCTCAATCTTGCCGCGACCATATCGGTCAATGTGGCATCTGTCATCATCTCGCCCGGAAGCAGGATCACCGCCATCCCCGGATGAACCGGTATGCCATCGCATTCCCCAAAGCCTTTCAATATGGAAATGCATTCGATCTGCTCTCCGCTGTTTTTATAGAAACACCGGTCCTGCATCCTGCAGATTTCATAGTTCTCTTCCTGTATCCATTCCCCGGGCTTGCAGGGAAGCGTTACAGGAGCCCTGTCAAGATGTATACTCTCAAGGGCTTTCGGAATATGTAATTCCCGTGTTTTTCCCAGCTCATCCACCCTGTTGTAATCATAAAACCGGTATGTAAAATCACTCCCGTACTCGATTTCATATGCAAGGCTGCCTGCTGTCAGCGCATGCAGCGTTCCCGCCTCTACACAGACATAATCGCCCTTCCTCACAGGCAGACGCGCAGCGGCACGCTCCATTCTTCCGCTGTCCACCGCCGTCTCAAGCTCTTCTCCGGAACCGCACGTACATCCCGCGTAGATCCACCCGTCTGCGGGCTCTTCCAGAAAAATATAGGACTCGGTTTTCCCTCTCGTTTCATGTTCCAGTCTCTCTGCCGTCGGTGCGTCCGGGTGTACCTGTATGCTTAAGTTCTCCCTGGCGTCAACCAGCGCAATCGTAAGCGGGAATTGCCCGTACTCCTCCATCCCCCAGTTTCGTTTCTCGATTGGAAATATCTGTTCCAGTGTAGCGCCGGCATGAGCTCCGTTCAGCACCCTGTTTGAAAGCCCCTTATGCCCGTTCAGCAAGTAAAGATGTCCTGTTTTTACAGCGTCTGTTCCGGCATGGTCCCTCTCTGCAAATGTGTTTAACCGGTTCCCGCCCCAGACGGTCTCGTGTATTACGGCCTCCAAAATTATCATCTATCTGACTCCATAACCATACTTATTTTGAATTTCTCTGAGATCGATCAGTTGTTTTAACATTCCTTCCAGCATGTTTAAATGCAGCATACAGCTTCCGTCGCACTTCGCCCTGTCCGGATCATCGTGGACTTCCATAAATATCCCATCTGCCGCCCCGGTTGCCATCGCGGCCCTGGCAAGATACGGCACATACTCCCTCTTTCCGCTGTTGCCATGATCTGCGCCCCCGCCGGATATCTGCACACTGTGCGTCGCGTCAAACACAACCGGATAGCCGAAACGTTTCATGCGGACCAGCCCCGTCATATCTACAACCAGATGATTGTATCCAAAGCTGCTCCCTCTCTCGCATAACATAAGGTTTCTGTTTCCACAGTCCTCAAACTTATGGATGACATTCCCCATTTCCTCCGGGCTTAAGAACTGCGCCTTCTTTATATTTATGATTTTCCCTGTCTCTGCCGCTGCCTTTATTAAATCGGTCTGCCTGCACAAAAACGCCGGGATTTGTATCACATCAGCAGCCTCCGCAATGATTTCAGCCTGCCATGGCTCATGGATATCGGTTGCAACCCGGACCCCCAGCTCCTGTCTGGCCTTTTTTAAAATCCGGACTCCTTCCGTTATTCCTGGGCCCCTGTATTTCGCCGCCGAAGTCCGGTTCGCTTTATCCCATGACACTTTAAAACAATACTCAATCTGCAGTTTCCGGCATATGTTTGATATCTCCTCTGCGAGATACATGACGTTTTTTTCAGATTCCAGCGCGCACGGCCCCGCTATCAGAAAAAAACGATCCTCTTTTACGAACTGATCCATCATCCGTTTCGTCCCTTTCACTGTTATGATTCCTAATCCTGCAGCAGGTCATCCAGATTTACCCGTTCAAAGACCTCCAGATACCCGCCCCTGGTTGCATTGTAAATTTTGATTCCCTTTTGCTCCGCATACTCTTTTATCTTTTGATAGGAATTTACAACCGCCTCTGACGCCGTCACATATCTCGTCAAATCAAAGGTTGTCCCGTAAACATTCGCCTCTTCTTCTTTTGGTTCATTAAAATGTCTGAATCCCGTTTTCGCATAGGAGCAGTCACATCCCAATAAATAAATCTCATCAAATCCTTCATACATCGCTAACTGCAGGCTGACAGCCGTTACTGAACCGCTGTTATACGCATACTCTGAAAAATCATCGGATATCAATCCCCGTTCCCATGAGCTCTTTGTAAATATTGAGTGATAGATATAGAATTCCTCTGTCAGGCTGTCATAATCAAAATCGATGCTTGCATCGGCTATGAACTTCTCCTTCACGTCCATTTTCCGGATTTCTGATCCGAGATGGTTCATAACATCCACATCTACTACCACATATTGATCCGGCCTCCATCCGGTCTTGTCAAACCCCTTAAAAATGGTATTAACGCCGATACAAAATTCACGGTGCTGTTTCAGTTTTTCCAGATCATCTACCGTCAGGCTCGGGCCTGTGGCCACAATAAAGCATCTCTTCCCCTTATACCTGTCCTTCATTTCTGCAATCCCCGGATTTTTGTACTCAGGTATAAACCGTTTCCAGTCATATATATCTTTTGTTTTCCACCCATGGATCCGGCTGTCACACTCATCCTCGCGGATCGTCTCCAAGATGGTTGTATCCGCATCAATCTCGTCCAGTTTTTTCACTGTAATAAACGGAAACATTCTGCCAAACGATTCCTTGCGCTTTTCGGACAGAGCGCGGCTGAAGATCAGGCCGACACATTCATGCCCGGAATGATGTAAATATTCATACATCAACACACTGTATAGTGTATGCCCGTAGACGGCTGCCTTTGTCTCCTCTGTCTTTAAGCTGTCCAGGTACTTCCTGGCGCGCTTCCATCCATATCCGATCAGCTCCGGCGGACATTCATTGTACTCAAAAAAGAATATATCTTCCTTATCTAACATTTCAACAATGGATTGCCCCATCGATAATGAAACCAGGATTGCATAGTCTGAATAATGCGCTTTATAATATGCAAAGTCAATAACCGGTCTGTCATAAAAGGTCTTTCCGGCCTTTTGGGGGTCTGAATCAATGAATGCCACAATCCTGTCGGATCCGAAAATTTCCGCTGCGATATGCCCGCGGTCTCCGGCTCCCCACACAACAAATTTTACCATCTGTTTTCCCTCTCTGTCATCTCCTCCGAACGGTTACGATACTCCCGCTCCGCCTGTCTCGCCCGGCGGTAAAAGGTTCCGCGCGAAAAACCGCACAGTTTTGCCGCCTCCTCCACACTGATCTCCCTGGAAGCCCACCGCCTGTACACAGGATAAAAATTGTCCGGCGTCGGCAGGGGGCTGCGGCCAAACCTCGTCCCCTCCCGTTTCGCCCGCTCGATCCCCTCACGCTGTCTGCGCCTGCGCGCGCTTTTCTCTGCCTCTGACACATAGTCCAGCAGATCCAGCACGATATCCGCGATCAGGCTCCCGTACTGCAGCTTTCCGCGCCTGGTGTCAATCAGGGGCGTCTCCAGGATGGAAATATCGATCCCTTTTTCCTTTGTCAGCAGCCCCCACTCTCTCCGGATCGCCGGGTACGTGTCCCCAAGCGCGCTTAAGTTCCGGATATACAGCAGATCTCCCGGCTTCAGCCGGTTCAGAAGCTTTATGTATTTCGGCTGCCCTGCAGCCTCTTCTGTTTCCACATCCGCAAAAATATGATCCTCCGCCACCTGCATTTCGCGCATGACAGCCGTCTGCTCCCTTCTGTCCGCGCTGCCCGGAACGATCCGGCAGTATGCGTAGACCTCTCCCATATCCTGCACCCCCATGATTCTTTCTCCACAGTCCGCACAACCGGAAATTGTTTCACAATACCTGTATTTTGAAAACAGGCATACGTGATCCAGTTATGTATACGTTTCTTTATAGGGGATTTCCGGATTGGATTCCGTCAGAATTCACAAAAGATACGCTTATTTTTCTTGATTTTCAGCCGACAATAGTATAAAATAGACATGTTTTAGAAAAGAAGAAGGAATTCAAAAACGTATACATTTTTGAATTCCTTAAATTAACACTACATAATTCCCATGTCCGAATGCAAACACCGCCTGTTTTCCTTCTTTGGACATTTCTTCTATATGAGATACCTGAAAAAAAGACTGCTGGCAGCAGCCTTTTTTCATCATAAATCTTCCTTATATTCCTCAATCACACAGGCATGGCCTTTTTTCCCGTCATAACTGATCTCTACTAAAAGTTTTCATCAAAAGATAAATATCCCGGGTGCAATAGCAGTGTACGCACATCAGTCTATATCAAACCTCCTGCAAAGCCTTTCCACTTCCTCTTCTGTAAAACCAAAAAAACCGATTTGCAGAATACAGATTTGTCAAAATTTGAACTCTTTCGTCCTCCTGCCTCCGTCCATATCCGTATTCTAACCAGTTTCACTATTCTTTTCAAGTATTGCCTGTGGGAGAGCTGACATTTAGTTACTGTTCACACGCCAGCCAATACGAGGTGTTTGTTGTGAGCGAAGCGCAATAAAAGCCACAGACAGCGGGCCCCCAGGCCAAACCTGAGGGCAGCAGGCGCAAAATGGACAATTTAGCCATTTATTTCCATCAAACCATCATAGAATTGAACAGCGAAGGCTCCGGTATCGTCTGGCCGTCTTCCAGGGCCGTTTCTATCCACAGCTCCTTTGCCGTTTCTATCTCTTTTAACGCTTTTTCTTTTGTTTCGCCATGTGCCATGCATCCTGGCAGTTCCGGAATGCTTACAACGAAAATCTCGTCAACCGGATCGTATTGAATAAAAACGGAATATTCTGACATTAACAACTGCCTCCTTATAAGCCATACCTTATAATAATCCTTCTCAATTGCCTGACCTGATAGCCTTTTGCCTTTGAGCCATCATTTTGTATTGTCATTCGCTCATTTATCTCTTCATGATAATATGATATATGAGAGCCCTTCTGTCCTTTTAACGTAAATCCAAGGGCAGTGATAAGAGTCTGGAAATCAGTAAAGCGTATATTATTATCACAGTTTCCACTCATAACCATATCATATGTTTGTTTCGCCACGCCGATTCCCCTCTCTTCTGAGCTGAATTTATTATACCAAACTATAACTTTTTTTACAATCCCCTCTCCAATCTACCGTCAGGTTCTCCCTCCGGCTGTATCAAGGATCTCCCTCCTGTACATAAAACAGGCCCCGCGCAGACCATGGGATATTCCCTGTGGCGCTGCATAAAGCAGACCATCTCCTCTATCGTCGCGGGCATGTAGAGATCGTCATCCGAAGTCCATGTCAGATACTGCCCGCCCGAGGCTGCAAAGCCCCTTGTTTAAGGAAGCCGGCAGCTTTCGGTTCGTCTCATTGCGTATCACCCGGATCCTGGGATCCGCCTCCTCAAAACGGCAGGCTAATTCTACTGTTTTGCCTGTGGAGCCGTCGTCCACGATAAACAACTCCCAGTCCCGGAATGACTGGCCGATGATGCTGTCAACCGATTCTTCTATTACCATACGTCGGCGAAACATAAGCTTTATTAAAATAATCATGTACCAGAATCACTCCGCCTTCTGCCATTTTGGGATAAAAAAAGCGCAGTCCCCCGATAGCCGGCTCATACAGATCCATGTCCAGGTTCACAAATGCAAAGGTATCGCCGATTCCTGTTGCTGTTTCCGGGAACCGGCCGATTTTTACGATGATATTTTCCCGATTTGGCATCTTTGACAGCGTATCCTCCACATTCACATGTTTTAAATAGCCCTCCCAATCAATATCTTCTTCCCGCAAAAGGCAAATCCGTAAGTCCTGATCCGTTCCTGTTCAATTCCTTTCGACAGAAGCGCCGTCTTATATCGCTTTTCTTCTATCTGATTAAGAGCCGCCTCCACAGTATCCTTAAGGCTTTTTTCCTTTCCCGGCCGGAATACCTTAAACTCCATGATTATCCCTGCATCCGTATCCCTGTTTAACGGCTCCAGCATCACATCATACCGCCCAAAACCGCTCTCCCTGTTCGATGTCAGAATATAGCGGCCAGACAGTTCTGTCATGAGTTCCAATACAAAGCCATGGTAAAAACGCTCCGGCTCCTCCTGGGATGAGGCCTTTCCGGTATCAAAATAGCTGAACGCCGCCATGGCCACCCGGTTCATATAATCATTCATCGCATCAATATCATCCAAAAGCAGGGCCTTAATAAAGCCATTATATGCTTCTTCAACTCCGGAAAACCAGTCCCGGATCATCGCCTCAAATATGATCCGCACTTCTTTATTCGTCAATGCCAGTTCATAATACGCGCGTCCTGACTGTTCGGAAAATTCTACGTTCACGACTTTTAAATACCCGCCGGCTAACAGCAGGCTCCACACTGCATTCCGTTTTCCCTTCAGCTCGCTGTATACAATTTCCTCGTCAATTTCTGCCACCAGCGTTTTTCCGCAGAGAAGCCGTTCCATCGCCTGTTTGATGTCCTTATCCCCTTCACGGATCAGCTTTCCTGCTAAGCTGTTTGAACTGGAATTCGCCCAATAGGCCCTTGGCTTTCCTGTGCTTAAATAGTTAATAACAGACCAGGGATTGTACATATCTGTCCGCTTTCCAAACGTGAAACCGTCATACCAGAGCTTTACTTCCTGTTTCTTTGCCGGCCATCCATACTCATCAAGGGCGTCAAATACCTCTTTTTCCGTAAATCCAAAGCAGTCCGCATATGCTTCCGACGTTGTGGTAATCACTCTTAAATGATTCAAATCAGAAAATATCGATTCCCTGCTCACCCGGGTAATGCCTGTCATAATGGCCCGCTCCAGATAAGGATTGGTCTTAAATGCCGCATTTAACAAACTCCTCATAAATGAAGCCAGCTCATCCCAGAAGCCGTTCACAAAGGCTTCCTGCATCGGCGTATCATATTCGTCCAGCAGAATGATGACCTTTTTCCCATAATAACGGGACAGATAGCCCGATAATTGATGGATGGCCATGGTCGCGGCAGTCTCATCCATATCCACATCCACCGAATCAAAAAACGCCGCTCCTTATCATCCAGATCTCCGTCATGCAAAAGAAAACGGTTCGCAGAATACAGATTCGTCAAAATCTGATTGATCCTGCGGACTGCCGCGCCGCAGCTTCTTTCTTTTACATTCGCAAACGATAAACTGATGACCGGGTACGTTCCCTGAAGCTTCCTGTATGCCTCATCTTTCTTTGTTTGCCTGCCTTGTGTTCTTCAGATAATTTTCAAGCAATACATTATTCGCCCAATACAGGGCATCATAAAAATGTCCCCTAGAATACGCCTAACTCGGCTACGCTTTCTTCTGTTTGCTGCCTTTTAATCTCATTTGCAACTGATTCAAACGTCCGGTACCTGACACAGGTATCATAAATCTCTCTTGTATACTCTTCGGTGACACAAACTATAATATAATCATAATCATTTTTCGCTGCGGCCTCCTGTGATTTATGCACTCTTTTCCAGTGAAAGAATCCTTACTTCTTTTGCTCTCGATAAATCCGAGAATATCATTTGCTTTTACTTCATTTATCTTTAAATAAGCAGATGTTATTTTCCCGGTTTCCGCATATGTAAACATTCATTTACCATTTACCTAAATACTACTTCCTATTCAACGTTTAATTTTTCAATGCATCTATTAATTGAGGATTGTTGTCTATATTAATTTCTCCATCAAGAAACAAATCAACTATATTGTCATTATATACCTCATAAATTAATTTCAGATGCTCTGGCCTCCAATCTCTGTCCAGGAAAAGTTTTCCGTTCTTTTTTTGGGGATGCCCTGTTAAAATTTCTCCTGTCTGTAATTTTGACAGCAGCTTAAAAACATCCTCCGACGCCTGGACAACCGCTTTACATGATACCTCATGCATACAGTCTCCATATTGTAATTGCGGAACAGACTGATGCACGATACCGCCTGCATCAATTCGGCTTGTTATATAATGAAAGGTGGTTCCTACATAATTGGGTTCCAGAAAATAAAATGGCCAAAACATAGTTGCAGAACCTTTATACCACGGCGATAATCCCCCATGAAGGTTAAATGCATTCCCATTAACCAACTTTAGTATATTTTCATGAATCAAGCCAGGGCCGTATGAAATAATCATATCGGCTCTGACCTCCTTAATAAACGATTCCACTAAATGTCCATTTAAATCTGCCTCATCAACTTCAATAAAAGGGACATTCTTTTTTAAATGCTTCATATCAATGCTTCCAAAATATTTTTTTTCCATTTCATCCCTTAATTGAAAATGATGGATAAATAACTTTTTCAAACCATACTTCAGACCTATTGGCGGTTCAAATACCATATTTTCCCGCTTTTGTATAACCAAGCCTTTTAACATCCCTGTTTCAGCAATTTTCTCAACAAAATATTTATGCCTGGGATGTGAGCCTGAAATTATTACAATTCTCATCATCTGCCCCTCCGTTTATAAGATTATCTTTTCTTCCTTTAATTTATTTACGATCGGAATCAACCCGCGCACAGGTATTCCAATTATATTACTAATGTCAATTAAGTCATTCGTTCCATCAGCATATGCAATGAAGTCGCACATGGGGACTACTGTATCATAACTCCCCTTTTGGCTAACAGTCGGATATAAGCCGCGTTTCCCTAATTGTGGCTCACATAATATAGCCGTTTTATAATTCCCGTTATTTTCAAGGGCGCATATAACCTCTGCCATCACCTCATAACTCCCCTGAAACCCTGAGGGGCTTATCATCCCTATATCGTCAGCAGATGTATGATACTCCGGATATTCTGCAAATTTTGTGCGGGAATAACATACTACGGGGAGCCCAACCCCTGGCGCACAATACTGCCGTTCATCAGAACCCCGTTTTAAGTATGAATAGGCTGTATAGGGGCCGCGAAAATGAAGGACATTTTTTAAAACTTTATCGGCTAATGTATTAGCATACGGGGATTCTACAATAGCATAACCCCTGTCATCTCCGACACATGTAAGGTTGAACCCCGCTACCATATGCTTTTTTAAATGCTGCAAATTTTTGTTGGCGCTCAAATACACGATTGCCCCTATTGTTTCGGGTATAAATATAAAACGGTATGTATACCTCCTATCCTTGAGCTGGGACACATATTTTATTAGCTGGGCTGCTAAAGCCGGGCCGGAACACTCATTATTTGCCATAGAAGGGTGGCAAATATAAGTGGAAAAAAATATTTCTTCATTGCTTAATCCCGGTATTAATACTTCCCCATATGTCATGCTTCCGTTAATAAGCTCACTGTCAATAAACATATGGTATTTTCCTGGCTTCAAAGAGCGCTTTTGGGCTTCGCTCATACAGAACCCATATCTTTCTTTATAATATGAAGTTACATAAGGTATTACATTTGGCTGATCAGGCTGCGTATAAATATATTGGAATAATTCTTCCAACTCGACCCAACGGTCTACCGGAGCTGCGTATCCAAGCACATGTAAGTTATTATTTTTAAAATCTATGACATGGTTTCCATTGCTGTCTTCTATATATGCGCTGCGTATTACCCATTCCTTTGGGACAGTCCAGTCAAAAGCTTTTGTTCCTGACGCAACCTCATAAATAATCATTTCAGCGTTAGCCTGTTCTATGAATTCTGCAAGTATAGCCAATGTTTGTCGTACGCCTTCTCCTGTAATGCTACGACATATGGGAAATAACTTTTCTGCTAGCTGATATATCTCTTTTCCAGTATCTTTCCTCATATACTCCTCTCAAGCTCTAAATACTGCCTTCTATTCAATAAATCATACTACAACATACTAAAATCCATGTTATTACGTAGTAACCTATAATACCATGAGTCTACCCACTTTCCTCCAGTCCAGTGTGTTTCCTTATGTGTTGCCTCATGGGTAAATCCCAGCGCCTCAAACATTTCTTTTTTCTTATTATCCGTTTCATATATCTCCGCCCAAAGACGATGAAGGTTTAGTTCTTCAAAACTATATCGGATCATTATCTGTGCTGCATCAACAGCATACATATTATCGATATAAAGCCCATCTTTTCCAATATAAACAGAAAAATCTGCGCTCCTGTTAATCCAGTCAATATAGCAAAGCCCACATGCTCCTAACAGTTCTTCCTGTGACAAATCAATAATTGAAAACATCTGCGTGTGCTCATCTTGTATTACTTTCTGTTCAAACCACATTTTTTGGTTCTTCATACTTAATTCTCTGTACTCACGAAAAAATTTCCGATATTCCGGTTGATTTCTCCATTCTAAGAGCTTATTTAAATCAGATTCCTCTACGGCCCGTAAGCCTACTACATTTCCTTTCAACATATGGTTTACCCCAATTCATTTAATCTGATATAATCTCCTTTTTCCTTTCTGACTTTTAATATCTTTCCAATAATATCATGTTTCATGTATGGAAAGACGGCGTCTTCAGGCGCTGGCCTTAATTCCTCTATCAAATTCTCTGTTATTTTAGTCCCTTCCGAAAGATTCTCCTTAACACGGACAGCCCTCCTTTGTAATATCACTGTCTCCTTTTCATTTTCCTCTACTTTCTTGATTCCCGTCCCAAGAGCCTTTTCAAGCTCACGCGCCCTTTCAACCATCTCTTTCCATGTATCAGGATTCATAGAAAACATATGATCCGGGCCGTTCTGGGTATTATCCAATGTAAAGTGTTTTTCAATCACACGCGCACCCAAAGCTATAGCCCCAAGAACAGTTGAATGCCCTGGCGTATGGTCAGAAAGCCCTAATACCATATGGGGATATCGAATTGCATACGTTTTCAGAACATTTAAATTGATATATTTGAAATTTTCCTGTTTACCTGTATAATTCGTATTACACTGCATGAGTACAATGTTTGGATTGCACTGACATATTGCCTGGACTGCTGCTTCAACCTCCCACATTTCAGACGCCCCTGTTGCAAGTAACACTGGTTTATTCAAGCATGCAATATAATTTATAAACGCCAGCCATGTAATATCGCCAGAGCCGATTTTATATGCAGGTACATACTGATCCAGTTCTTCGATCGCATCATAATCGTAGGGAGCACTCATAAAATCAATATTGGCCTTTCTGGCAGTCAAGGCCAGTTCCCTGTTCCATTCTCTGTGAAATTCGGCCTCCCTGTAAGTTTCGTAAACACTTTTTTGCCATTTAGCCTGGTGGCCCAACTGCTTGCCAAGATGCCGGAACCCATAATCACTTACAATTTTTTCTGCAATAAAATGTTGGAATTTCACGGCATTGGCGCCAGCTTCTTTAGCCGTCCATATTAACTCTTTTGCTGTCTCCAAATTTCCATTGTGATTTGCTGCAATATCCGCAATAAAATAAGTTGGGGTATTTATACTGATCTCTTTTTCTCCAATGGTTATAGATGGATTGTATTCCATATCATGCATTCCTTTCCAAATATTCTTTCTTTATACTTGCTAATGTTTCCTCCAAATCCGGAAGCTTAATCCCTAACAGTTTTTCAATCTTTCTTGTGTCAAGTCCCAGGGAATCCCCCCTCTGTATGCCCTTGAGATTCTTTACACTGCCAATCTGGCTGGCAGGCTTATAACCAAACAGGAGCTCCGCCAGCCTATTAACAAATTGTTCTTTGCTGGATACAGTGGAAGAGGCAAGATTATAAACACCTCTGGGTCTTAAATTAAGAAGTTTCTTTAAGACTTTTGAAAAATCACTTGTATGCATTGAAGATGTATAAAAATCATTAAAAAGTATAAATTCCTCATTCCCTTTTATTTTTTCAATTACCCATTCGATAAATGTCGGTTTTATCTGCCTGCCCCGGAACCCGACAATATTAGTTCTGAGGATCAATGTATTTTCATATGCTAAAGCCATATATTCCCCAGCATATTTTGTACGTGCATACTCATTAACTAATACCACCGGATCTGTTTCCATATGTTTCTTCTTTCCGTCCCCGGTATAAAAATGATCCGTTGAAATATGTATAAGATAACTGTTATTTCTTCGGCATATATTAGCAAGGACACCTGGAAGCCTTGTATTAGAAATATACGCTTTCCCGGGATCTGTTTCACATATATTCAAGTCAACAAGCGCTGCTGCATTAATTACAATCTCGGGCCTCAATGATGAAATACAATCTGTTAATCTCATATCATCTGACAAATCAAACTGATAATCTGCTCCCTGGAGATCAACGCCCGTTACTTCATAATCGCATAATTCCTTCCTAAGGGACTGCCCCAGCATACCGTTTGACCCCAATAAAAGAATCCTCATTTAGTCCAGCTCCTTCAGAGTTTTTTTCAAAATCTCCGCCTGCTTTTCTGCGTCAGTAAAATCCCAGTAATTTGTTTTAAACTGCAGCATTCTGGGCTGAAGTTTTTCCGCTATAGGGCATATTCCCTTTTCGTACCGTTTGGGGTTATAGATATTAAACGGTTCTTTAAAAAATACTTCCCTTCCCTGTAATGCCATATCTCTGAACATAGGTTCAAGATAAGTCAATTGCCATGCGCTATATATTCCATCCCCTCCGTTTTCAATAAACTTATCCCTGAACCTGTTCCATCCTATTTTTTTTGTATCAAGCTGGACTGCTAATGTCCAATATGAATTTTCAAAACCGTCAGGTATATATTGCGGAATCAGCCACGAATACTTCTCTATTTCAGTACGGAACATATTAGCTACTTCTATTCTTCTCTGAACAAGTTCTTCACAGTGTTCAAGCTGTCCCAAAATTACTGCGGAACAAATTTCCGGCATTCTGTAATTCCAGCCCATAGAACAATGTCTTTCATAATCAGGATTTTGGATATCTTTCTTTGTTATTTTCCCTTTCATAGCGCCTACCCCAGCATAACCAAGGCTGGAAAATCTACGGACTTTATTGGCATATTCTTCGTTATTTGTAATAATCATCCCCCCTTCTCCGCTGGTCAAATGCTTTGAACTCTGGAAACTGAAACTTGCCATGTCTGATAAGGTGCCTGCGATATTTCCGTCAATCTTTCCCATAAAACATTCTGCGTTATCTTCAATAACTGCTAAATGATATTCCTTTGCAATTTTATTTATTTCCACAGCATCACATGGAAGGCCATATAATGAAACTGGTATGATTGCCCTGGTTCTGTCTGTAACACAATTTCTAATAGCATCCGGCGAAATATTAAACGTTCTTTCATCAACATCTGCAAAAATGGGAACTGCGTTATTCTGTAAAACTCCAAATGCTGTAGATGACATAGTAAGAGGCGGTACTATCACCTCATCTCCCGCTTCAACACCAGCAGCAGCTATTGCAGAATGTAATGTAGCTGTACCATTTACATGGCTAATTGCATATCTGGCCCCAAATAATTCTGCGAATTTCTGCTCAACGCGGGTCATCATCATACTTCCTTTGGAACTTCTGAAGTCCGTATCTAAAACCTCGGACACATACTTTTTTTCACTTTCCCCTATTCTTTTAATCAGGCTTTTCATTTTCTACTTCCTTTCTATGCATAAATCATCTTTAATTGATTTTAAATATCCTTCATTTCGGATTGTCTTATTATTTATCTTTAAAAGATCCGGATGCTTTTTAAGTAAATCAAGAATATCCGCCATATGAAAAATCCTTTCAGGGCTATATAAATAGTCATATACCTGTTGAATGAATACCCAATCCTCCGGCTTATCAAGCGTCCACCTCAAGTGGGATAAATCGAGGGCATGCTTTTTATTATATAAATTAAATTTTCTGCTGTTTTTCCATATATATGGAGTCACATGCTCCCTTTCTGAAGGCAAACTCGCTTCCTCCCATGCTTTTTCCAGAGAGCAGAAATTAAATACCTCTATATCAATTCCCTCCGGATATGTTGGTTCAATTGTATTTGACAGGTAATCATATCCTCCAGCAATAAAGTCATCAATAAAATTATCTAAAATTAAAGGATCCTTAAATGGATCATCAGCAGTGATTCTGCAAATAATATCTGCCTGTAATAATTTCGCAGCCTGATAAAATCTGTCAAGTACATCTGATTCAGATCCTCTATAAACCGCCACATTATATTTTTTTACAATACGTTCAATGATGTCATCCTCTTGATTCTGAGTTGTTGCTACGCATATCTTTTGTACTTTTTTCGCCCCGCTTACTCTCAAAATGATATGCTCTAATATAGTTTTACCAAATATTTTCAACATACATTTCCCAGGCAGTCTTGTGGATGCCGACCGCACCTGTATAATCGCAACTACATTCATTTATTCTCCCCTTCCATTCCCTTAATATAAACTTTTTATGCTTCTACTATGAAACGTTCCAAAATTGGGGGAAAAGAATTGTTTTATCCGATACGTCGATAGTATCTTTCAGTTCCCTTATACATTCTTTTGGTATCTCCACGGAATGGAACGTTTGGACATACTCTACCATTTGGGCATTTGTTTCTACTCCAAATACAATATAATCAATTTCCTCCTCCTGTTTTACAAAGCCCAGTGCAGAGGAAAACCGGTCCAAACCATATTTTGAGATTATTTTATCAATTGCCTTTAGATACGGCAGTGCTTTTTGCAAACATTCTGGTATATCCTCATTTTTCATAAGCAGCAGCCCCTGAAGAAATACACTTCTTGCTGCAATTGTCATACCAGCCTTCTTTGCATCACGCAAGAATCCGCTTTTAGCTGCCCTCTGATCTAAAATGCTAAACGGCATCTGAACATAATCAAAGTATCTTCTCTCAAGTGCGGCATACCCCTCTTCAATATTATATATTGAAATTCCAATATGGTCAGTGAAGCCCTCTTCTTTTAGCCTGCGCAAGGCATCTACAATTTTATCATTATAGACATCTTCCGCCCTGTGAAGCAGGTAGGCGCTTAACTTATTTGCTCCCAAACGGCACATAGAGCCCTGTATTTCTTTTTTTATGACGGTATATGTATCTTTCCCCTCATTTTGTACAGCATTTGGACGAAGCTTTGATATCAGTTTAAATCCAGCAGTTTTATCCCTTGCGGCTTTAAAATATCTTCCTAACAGCAGTTCTGACCCGCCATATCCAGGCGCAGTGTCGATCGCCTTAATATTATTACTCAAACTTCCCACATTAAAAATGGGATTTGCTCCTTGAAAAATCAATACTTTAGCTCACAAAATAGCGCTCAG
>NZ_CALPCY010000065.1:0-24016 GCF_943193115.1 Otoolea muris | reverse complement strand
GATACAGCCGTCAATTATAACAACCTGGCGGGAGTGTATGCGAGGCAGGGAGAGTATGAGAAAGCGGAGGAGCTGTATAAAAAGGCGCTAGCGATACGTGAGAGAGTGCTTGGCGGGGGCCATCCAGATACAGCTACCAGTTATAACAACCTGGCGGGAGTGTATAAGAACCAGGGAGAGTATGAGAAAGCGGAGGAACTGTACGAAAAGGCGCTAGCGATACGTGAGAGAGTGCTTGGCGAGGGCCATCCAGATACAGCCGTCAATTATAACAACCTGGCGGGAGTGTATGCGAGGCAGGGAGAGTATGAGAAAGCGGAGGAGCTGTACAAAAAGGCGCTTGGGATATGTGAGAGGATATTGGGAAAAGAACATCCACACACAAAGATTGTCAGAGAAAATATGAGAAGTGTGTATTATAAATGGAATCCAGAAGGAGACTTTGAAAAGTGGATCAAAGAAAAAGCGAAAGAATAGCACAAGTAGAAGGCAGATAGTTACCTGGACGATATAAAAGGGGTTGTCGGAAAATAGATTGTCCTGAACCGGGGAGGCAATGGCCCATTTCAACTACTGTCTCCCCTGAACTTTTTTACAAAAGAAAAAGACGGTTGACAATAACCGTAAGCAAAACACTTACAACCCGAACATGCCAATACAGCTAATGTATGCGGCGAAGCTGTATGATAAATACATACACCAGAAGAAACTTAACATTTATGGGAAGAAGCCTGTGAGCCTTCCCGTCCCCAGGCTGGTGGTGTTCTACTATAACGGCCCGGAAGGGGAGGACGATCAGCTCTTAAAGATGAGCGATGCGTTTAACCAGGAAGGAGATACCGGAAAAGCGGACATTGAGGCCAGGATCCGGATGATCAATGTAAACTACGGGAAAAACGGGGGCTGATGGCTGCCTGCAGACCGTTAAAGGAGTACGCATGGCGGTGGAAAAGATCCGGGAGAACAAGGCATCCCTTGGCATTGAGGGAGCCATAGACGAGGCGATAAACAGCATACCGGTGAATTTCGAGATACGGCAGTTCCTGATCGGGCACAGCGACCAGACACGTATTTATGCAAAGGGGGCATGCATGCGAAGGCGGCAGCCGTGAGGCGCCAGGAGGAGCCTTCAGGTAAGTAATCCGGGCAAGTAAGGAAAGAGAAAAGGCGGGTGGGAGGCCATCCGTTTTTCTTTTAAATGGCTTCCGGGTTTTCCGGCAGTCTGTGGGGTGTTCCCCGGGAACACCCCTGCACAAACCATATTGTTTGTCCGGAAGGTCTTGGGTATAACGTTAGCGCAAATGGAAGCAAATCCTTTTCCGGCAATCGATACAAATTGCTGTATCCCTGTTCCAATCCGGTTAATTTGTCCTCTCCCTGGCAGGAATCAACAGCAGGTTGTGTTTTATTAAATTGCATAACAACACTCCGCTTGTAAATGTTTATATAAACACGCCTATTAGAACCCAATTATATAGACACATCCATACAGAGAGCTATATTTTGGCGGGCTATTGTTTAAACTATAGGCAAAAGGAGAGGGAAGGCATGAAATATATCCACATGAGATTAGAGGAATTGTTAAATGAACACAAGCTTTCTAAGAAAAAGGTATGTTCTGCATTGGATATTGAACGGACAAATTTTAACCGATATTACAGAGATGAATTTCAAAGGATTGACGCCAATTTCCTTCTGAAATTGTGTGAATTTTTCGATTGTGAAGTTAGGGATTTATTTGAGATCAGAGACAGTGAAACTCCCCAATGATAAAAGGCATAATATCAGGGGGTATTGGCAGAAAGCGCCTTTTTCTTTCCTTTAAACGGGAATGTGCTGTAATTTAATATAAGCAAACGGATTCCAGGAGCAGGGAGCGTAGGATTATGCAGATATTGCGGAATAAGAGATACGGGTTGCAGGATATCTATGCTCTGCCGGACGGCAGGAGGGATGAATTGCTGGATGGACAGTTATGCATGATGGCGTCCCCGACAACAACGCGTCAGCGGATATTAAACTTTGTTTCAATAGAGATTTATCTTTATTTGAGGAATAATAAGGGAGAATGCGAAGTATATCCGGCCCCATTTGCAGCATTCCCTGATGCAGATGCAGAAAAATACTTAAATGACGCCCGATTCCCTGATTGTTCATGTGAAATATCATATCGTTTCCATATCAGAACCAGGCGGAGAGGAGATTCCGCCCGGGTTCTCCCGACAGGGGAAAACGCCTGTGCATTTTGCTGCACAGGCATTTTTTCTGCCTGTATCTGCACAGTTTTTGTGCCGCCCTCTTATGTCTGGCCGGATGCCGGCCCATGAGCGGAATTATCCTCCTGGCTGGATGCCGGCCCGTGGTTAGAGTAGTGATCTTCCATTTCCCCGTTGCTGGCCGCCTGCTCTATATATCCGCTGCGCACCGTCCCTGTCAGGATGCCGTCAGTCCCGGCCCTGCGCCCGTCGGGGATTTCTTGGTTTACCGCCATCCGGCCGTCCGGCCCCATATAATAGCTGTCATTCCCCCAGCGGACTGCCCTGTCTGTCACCATGTAGCCGTCGGAACCGAAGAAATACCAGTCCCCGTTGAGTTCCGCCCAGTCATACTGCAGGTAGGAGCCGTCCTCGTTCTGATACCACCATCCGGTACTGTCCTGTTTCCATCCAGTGTTTTTGCAGATGACTTCCACTGAGCCCGGGCCGTCGCCTGAGGCGCCGTCCAGTTTCCGGGTTTCAGTTTCCACGCCGTATGCCTCAGAATACGCCTCAGCCATTTCCTTAGTGACGCTAAAGGATCCGGCATCCGCATGCCCTGCCTGGTATCCGCTCCGGGAAAGCGGGCAGACCTTTAAGCTATAGGAGCCTTTCCTGAGCATGACTGGCTTAAAATCATAGCTGGTTCCGCCAGTGTAGTATGCCTTGCTGCCGCCGCTGTCCCTGGAAAGGATAAGCTTATACCGGACAGCATTGTACGCGGGATCCCAGGATGCGGTCCCATCCTCGTGCCAGACTGCCTGTTCAGCAGGGCTGCAGACATCTTCCAACTGGGTGAGCTGGAACGTCAGCCGCAGGGTCGTTCCGTTATCAAGCCTGGAAGCTTTTACATACCTGGCGCCTGCGCCGTTCAATTTTACCTGATCCGCTTTTGTCAGTTGGAAGGCGTACCCGTCTTCAGCGGAGAGCTCAATAACGTAGTTCTCCTCCGCCGCGGTCTTTGCTTTCTCTGCATTTCCCTCCTCTTCGCTGCCATCATCCGCGTATGCGGACTCCAGGTCGGCGCTCCCGCAGGAATAGTGTGCGGATGATGGCGTCTCCGCCGTGATCTCCGGATATCCGTACTCATCGTATCCTTCGATTGTAAAATCCACAGATACCCGGCTGATCTTTTCCGCTGCGAAAACGTATCCTGGCGTCATGGCTGCTGTGCCGGCTGCGGCCAGCATGGCCGCCATAATTGTTGTTGTTTTGTGTCTCATGTGTTTGTGGGGGATCTTAAATCCCCTCCTCCTTTCTTTTTCTCTGATAACAGTATGGAGGATGTGGGAGAAAACCAGGCCATTTTCCGGATTTGCATGCAGGGATATTGCCAATATGTCTGCAGGCATGAAAACTGTCTTTGGGCGTGGCAGTAACCAATATGGATGAAGTGGGAAGCCCATTGAATTTCGACAAGATGTAGTCCATCTGCTTACTATTGGCCTGGGAAACAGCGTAAGAGGATACCTCATACGGCGTTGGATAAAATTTATGTCAAATTTTGGTGGAAAATTATGTGTTATTGTGGCATAATTGAAAGATACCATAAGAAGCACCGATGACAGTATAGTATTACTAAATTATTAATGTGATGCTGCACTGGCCGGGAATTACCGGATGAGGAAAAAGTATGAGGAAAACAAAAGGACACCGGGACTATGAAATAAGCGGACCCCTGCAGGGAACATATGGGGGAGAAGGATGCGCAGAAAGGGAGCGCCTGGAGCCGGAAGGATATGGCGGGCGGCATGACGATGAATGGGAGCATGATGAAGACTACGATGAGGAATATGATGAAGAATATGATGAAGAATATGATGAAGAACCGGGAAAGTACGGCAGCGGCTTAAAAGAGTACATGGAAGGCAGGCGACGCCAGGAGGGGAAACGGGTCGGGGGAGCCATGGACAGCACATTCTTCCTGAATGGGACAGGGAATGTTCCGGGGCGGGCGGATGCAGCCCAGATCCACGATAACTTCAGGAAATATGTGGCAGATGTCCAAAGCGGCAATGAAGCCGCCAGACAGGCGGCCAGGGAGGGGGCCTGCCGCGACCTGGAATTTTTCATCATGAACATCATTACCCGTAAATTTAGCACGTACGTCGGGAATGACCGCAGCTTTTACGAAGATCTGATGCAGGCGGGGAGGATGGGGATCATCATGGCCCTCCCGAAATACGATCCGGACAGGTCCATGCCGACCACCTATTTCTTCAACGCCATCCGGCATGAGATGGTTCTGCAGGCCAACCTCATGAAGCATGGCGCCAGGACCCATACGTCAGCTACCAGGAGGAAGATCGAGGAGGTGGACAGGATGTTCGAGAAGTATGGGAGGAGGCCTGCCCTGCATGACTATATGTACAGCATTGATTGCCCATTTGGCCGCATCATGGATGGGCTTGCAGAAATGAAAGCGGGGAATACCGGGGCGGGCGTTGATACCCAGGAAACGGGGCCGCTGGCAGACAGTCTTTCCCCCATGCGCAGCCCGGAGGAAAGCGCCATCAGCAACATGAACTATAGCAAAATCATCCAGGTGGCCCGTGAACTGGAGCCCAGGGAGGAGATCATCCAATGTTTCCTTGAGCTGAGCGACAGCAGAATAAAGACCTCGGAGCTGTCCAAAAAATATGGACTCAGCCCGTCTGAGATCACAGAAGGCGTCAGCAACTTAAAGAACCTTCTGCGGTATAACCCGGATATCAGGAAGATGTACCCGGAACTGTTCCGGATGGAGGGACATGGGCTTTCTGAACGGGTCGCGTACATGCCGGTTGAGGAAGGGAACATGGTAATGGATAATGCCATGGACTTCCTGGAAGCCCTGTCTGGAGGCTGGGAGGAGCCTGGCATTACCATGGGATGATGGTACAATGCGGGCCGCCGGTATCCGGCATCTTGAAAAAGCGTTTTAAGGGGGGACTAAAAAATATGGAAAAAACAGACCTGTGTTACCTGTATGATTCGGCGTACAGCAAAAGCGGCAGTACGATCCTGCACGAGGTGGGAAGGGATGTGCTGTCCAACAGGGATATCGGCTATCTGTGCCGGTATGCGTGCGAATATTACCTGCGCTGGGGGCCGGAAGAAGCCATACAAAAGCTGTCTGATCCGGTCTTGAGGATGATGAAGCTGGATAACCTGGTGGAGGGGATGAGGCTCCCGCCGGAGATCTCGCCGCCGGAAAAGAGAATTTACCTTTATACTCTGATGTACTCGGAGTATTTAGGGAAGATTCCGAAGGCATTTTTTGTGACAGCGATTTACCAGTCCGTGCTAATGGGGCGGCGGAAGGAAATCCCTCACGGCTTCTTTTCCGGCGGGTACGGGGCGGAGCAGAACGCGAGGATCTGCCTGATGTACGCGCTCCAGGTATTTGCGGGCTGCCGCACATCGGGGGAGTGCGTCCGGTTCATGGAGTCCAGGCAGGCAGTCCCGTTTTTGAGGGAAACAAAGCTGTACAATATCATGAAGCGGAGGTACCGGTCGCCGGGCGCGTATGTTAATGACGCGCTCGCGCTGGTTGGAATGCTTGATCAGGACAGTCTCTGCACGGGCTACAGGGAGAGGTTCGTATCCCCTAAAAGTAGAGACGGTACATCCCGTGCAGGGATACAGGCCAGGGAGAATGCGAGCGTCCTGCCGGAGAAGATGGCAGGGGCCGGCTACTCCAGGGAGGAGCCTTCTGAGATTATGAAAAAGAGGGGGAGTTCTGCTGGAACAGCGGTCTTTAGACATTCAGGAATGCAGTAAACCTTATCATGTTATCTATGATAGCGGTGTTGGTATGCCTTTTATAAAGGAGATGTGGATTTATAAAGGGGAATACCAGGGTGTATTTTTCAAACGCCGGGCTGTGGGATCTGATGGATGGACTTTACCATTTAAATGGGCCGGGGCTATGTATTCCTGCCAGGGGGGCTGACATATAGCACGGCCATGCAAAAATAAGGAACCGGTGTGCCACTGTAGCCTTTGCCGTCTCTTTTTCTGTCTTCTCCGGCCATGGCCTGCCCAATCAGAAGCCCTGAAAGATGTCATTATAGGAGCATTTGAATATTTTTCTGAGTGCCGCCAGCTCGCTTACACGGATATTATAATCACCAGTCTCGATATGGGCATAGAAATCCCTTGCCATATCAATTCCTTCTGTTTGCAGTCTGGCGGAAACCTGTTCCTGGGTGAGGCCAGCCTGCTTCCGCAGCCGGCGGAGGTTGGTTCCTATACAATAATCCTGTTTTATCTTCTGGCCCATATATACCCTCCATCAGTTAAAAAATGTGGAAAACCACATATCCTGTCCTGATTATATAGAAGATATGATGTACAATTGTGTGGTATTACACACAAGAAAACGGTGTGGGTGCAGATGTTCCGCCAATTCGCTTATAACACGGCCCATGACATCCTTGACAGGGGCTGTGACATGGAAAGCCCTTGTCAGAATCCCTGGAAAATATCATCATACGAACACCGATAGATTTTCCTGAGCGTTGCCAGCTCACTTACACGGATATTATAATTGCCGGTTTCGATGTGGGCATAGAAATCCCTTGTCATGTCAATCCCTTCCACCTGAAGTTTGGCGGCGGCCTGTTCCTGGGTGAGGCCAGCCTGCTTCCGCAACCGGCGGAGGTTGGCCCCTATACAATAATCCTGCTTTATTTTCTGATTCATCTATCTTCCCCCATCAATGGAAATGTGTGTTAATCCACACTTTTTACTTGATTATATGTGTGTGGAGATGTATAATTATGTGGTATAACACACATGAAGAGTTATCTTATAGATAGACTTGATGAACCGGATGTTTTCCATCACAATACGGCAATATACGGAGACGGAACAGATGTTTTATAATACGCCTGCGCAGGACAGAGACAGGAGTTACCATTGCCTGTCCTATAATACAAGGCATGCATCTGTCCCGTACTCTCCCCGGCCGATGATAAGATACATAGATGGGAATATTCTGCCTGCGGTGAACGGCATGAACAGGACGTGAACGTGGCCGTCAATGTCAAACACGGAGGAGAGCCGGCTGTACCTGCTCCCACGTGAGGCCAAAAACGGGACATAATGAAACGCATACTGGGAAAGCTGCCCTTTGGGTATGATAATAATCAATATGTGTGAAGCAGGAGGCCCATTAGCTTTAGGCAATGGGCAGTCCACAAAATAGATTTTGATGTACTCCCGGAATCTCACCACACCTGCCTTTGCGGCTGATTTTCCGCCAGACGTACCCAAATTTAATCAACGTACGCTCCGCGTACGCCTCATAAATTTGTGCGCATCTAAAATCATCTCGCAAAATCAGACGCGGTGAGATTCCGAGAGTACATTTTGTCAAAAGGGAGGAAGACAGAATGGTCGTGGATATATTGTGTGGACTGATGTTTTTCTATATGGCCGTGGGAATGGCCTGGAGAATTATCTGTTTGTTTCGGAAGAAAGGAAGCTGTAAGTTCAGACGCTGCCCATTTCGGCGGGACTATACCAACACCTCATGTGTATATGCCCCGCCAGAAGGATGCACCAAATGTCCGCCAACAGAAGAGGAAAGGGCTATATATGAACATTCGATTTATGGAATTGTTGAGTCTATGGCCAAAAATAAGAATTATAATTATGACAAAACGTTTTTTCCGCGGTAAATGCAGATGGCGCGTAGGTGGAAAACGGGGCTGTGCAGACACAGGCTTCTTCCAACCCAGCAGGCTCCGGTTGCGGCTTCCGGGCAGACGGGAGCGGCGGGGTGGAACCATGATGGTATCGGTTAAACTCTCTATTTGGCATGATATTATTCTTTTATTTTTTTTGGATACATTTACATTTATGTAAGGTATAATTTATGTGGAGATTTATGACCTTGATGAAGTGAAAGCAGAAAGGCTGACGAAAAAGTATGGTTCTATTGATTGATGCCAACATTATTCTGGATATACTTTAAATCGGCCCGAATTTGTTAAAGACTCAGTTTTGCTTTGGAAGATTTGTGAGACGGAGAGAGCGAAAGGTTATGTGTCTGCGTTGTCATTTGCAAACCTCATCTACATCATGCGGAAGCAATTCGATCCTGGGAAAATCAGAGGCGTTTACCAAAAGCTGAGCCTGATTTTCGAGTTCACGGATTTCAGTGTATCAGATTGGACACATACCACTGAACTGAACGGGAAAGATTTTGAAGATGCTGTCCAGAGTGTTACTGCTGAGCGTATTCATGCCGACTATATTATCACAAGGAATGTTCGAGATTTCTCACAGAGCAGGGTGATGGCGTTTACACCATCTGAGTTGCTGGCGAGAATTTGACAGGGATACCGTTAAGTATGTGTGAGAATTCAACTACATAGGTAGAACGCAAAGCATTTTTTTTTCGGATACACCTGCTTATCATTCTGGATAAGGTTAAGCAAAGCTACAATATCCTCTTTCAGATGTTGGGCCAGGGTAGCACAGGATGGAGTTCCGGAAGTTTTTGTAAGCTCGTAGGTATGCCCCCTCTCCAGATCGGCCAAATGGTTGCTGATTTTGTTCAGTTCGATACGGTAGCGCTTTGATATATCCACGATGCTCCTCCTATTCTTCAGCGACTGTAGAAACTGGTCTAACAGAAAAATCGACCAATAAATCACAATTTATGCAGTCCAGCACTCTTTTTAAATCTGCGAAAGAAAGCTGTTTTTTGTTAAAGAGATTTTGAAGCGCTTGAGGTGATATTCCCATTTGTTTGGCTATGTCTCGCTGGCTGCATTTTGTATCAAGGAGCAGTTTTTTTAGTTCAGTTACTAATTGTTCATTGCTGTTATATATCATGCTGTAGCCTCCTTGCAAAAGTTCATCTAAAGGATAAACTAAAACCATGAAAAAGTCAATCATTATTAAATATAAGTAAGCAGAAAAAGTAAAATAATATATTAAAAAAATTCATTAATAGGGTTGGCAAGTACGCTAAAATAGTTTATACTAAAATTGCAGAATTGATTTCTGGAAATGCAATCTGGGGATGATATTTCCTTTTTGCATTTTTTCTTCCCTTATCTCAATATCCGAAAATAATTATGTTGGAAAATATGTATTTATATGGTATAATTATTTGAGGAAGAATTTTTTCCATCTGCTGATGCTTTCTGAACAGGCTGAGGAAAAACTTCCACCAAAGAAGGCAGGCTGCTTGGGAAGGCGGCATCCTATTGCCCATCAAAAAATTAAAATTTTTGTTTGGAAAATTTCGGGTTATTGCCTATAATATTGTCAGGGCAAGGAGACAGCCCATCCCTGGTGGCCTCCCCTGACAAAAAAACAGACAAAAATAAAAGTTTTTGTTGGAAAATCGGGTTTATGCCCTATAATGGTATCATAAACAAAGAAAATTAAGCAGGAGGGTTATGTTATGAGAAAGCAGGATCTTTTTAAAAGAGCAGCAGTATTGGCACTGGCAGGCGCCCTGGCGATGGGAAACGCAATGACTTCATTTGCCGCAGGCTGGCAATGGCTTGACGAGAACAATGACGGGATAGCGGAGTGTTATTATTTTGACGAGGGCGGCCATAAGCTCACAGGCACGACGACCCCGGACGGCTATACGGTAAATGCGGACGGCGCATGGGTGGAAAATGGAACTGTGCAGACACAGGCTTCTTCCAGCCCGGCAGGCTCCGGTGTGGCCTCCGGCCAGACAGGGGCGGCAGGCTGGTACCATGATGGGACTGGGTGGAGGTATCGGAGGTTCACTGGTAATGATGCGAGTGCCATTTGGGTGTGGAGTGACCGCAACAATGATGGGACGTCGGAGCTCTATTACTTCCAGTATGGCTACCAGGATGGGAAGTTTGGAGGCTATTTGCTGACGAACGGCGTTTCTCCGGAAGGCTACACGGTTAATGAGGAGGGTGCACGGATGGTAAATGGGGTAGTGCTGACGCAGCCTGCAGCCCCAGTTTACGCACCTGAGAATACGTACAATGCCCAAGGGGTTAGCAACATTGCGCTGGAGATGGTAGAAAATACCAGGGAAGAAAACGCCAAATTCGGGGAAATGGAAGTATTTGGAGAAGACTCGGCAAGAATACAGATCATATATGCTAATGGCTTTAGAATGTCATATGGCACATCGAATGTGGCAGATAAATCGATATCGGTGTCAGGTAGATTCAATGATAAACTCCTGTTCCAATATTATGACAGCAGTTTAAAATCTGCTGAGAAAATAGCAGATTATCTGCATAGCAAAGGTTTTAAAGGCGGATATGGCGGAACCTATGCAAATGGAGGCGTATGTTGGGTAGGTTTAGATGATGGACATTCAATGATATGGGGAGACAACGGAAATGTTTCTCTTAGTGCAGATTACAGGAATTACATCCAGAAATAATCAAACCATTCAAGTAGCAGACGCAGTGGCAAATATGTTTTGCCCTGCGTCTTTTCTTGGGTTCCAGAAGTCAGGCGGATAAAATACAAAAATTTTTCGATTTTCACCCTAAAAACGGTTTCCATGCTCCATACTTAGAAAAAATAAGTCAGGAGGTTTATTTATGGGAACAATCCAATTGTTTTTCCGCCGAAAAAAAAGCACAATGGCATTTCTTCTGGCAGGGGCTATCGCAGTAACGTCCTTCTTGCCGAAAATTGTCAACGCTTTTAATCTGAATGCTGGATACTATACATACCCAGAATCAGCAAGCACCTGGGGGGACAATTCAGAGGCTATGAATTGTAATAATGAACGTCACGATGGCAATTATATACAGACCGGCCTTGCCTTCAACTGTGCGCTCTATACTTTCGATAAACAGTTCCTGCCGCCCGATGCGGCGGCCAGTATTGGGAATCGCGGATGGCCCTTAGGCGGCCAGTTTTACCTGCAGGCCCGGCCCGGCTATGAAAATAAGGAATACGCCATGTTTAACGGGCGGCATACCTACTGTACCGGAACACATGAGTCTGCAAAGCCTATCGCTACCGGCGCGCAGGCATTTGGACATAAAAAAGAAGGGATATTTCGTTTGCCAGGCAATCTGTTCCCTCCCGCAGCCACAGGGCTCGTAGAGAAAATCAATCCACAATTCAATTTTCTGATGTTGGCACTTGCTTGTTATTATCCAGGGGAATATCAGGTTCCTGAGAATGTAGAATGGAACTATGACGATCCCTGGACAGCCATGGGGATGGCCAGCCAGCTCATTGCATGGATGGCCACGGACGCGGACAAGCCCGGGTTTGCCGGCGCCCCCCAGGGCGCGGATGCCGCCGCCGTGAATGCGGCCTTCCTTCAGGATCTGGATTATTTCCGCTCTGAATGGTATTATACAAAATCCCTCCCGACAGTGACGTCGCTGGACGAGACCGTCCACCGCAACCTGTATGACCCACCGGATGCAGGGAGCGGGGCCGCAAAGGCGGGCATGACGACCAAACTGGACGGATATTTTTACGACATCTGGTGGGCCGCCTATTTCACAAGCCTCCTGGAACCGGACTGGGACAAGGGGATCACAAAGGCCAAGGCCGTTGAGGAGCAGAAGGACGGGGAATACCACGCGTACCTGGATCTCTTCGTCAACGACTCGGCGGGTCTCTACCTGTCCGGCATTTCGTTTGAGCCCTATGGCGACTGGGAATACCTCGGCATTGACGGGGAGAGCGGGAAGCAGCATTTCAAATCCGCCAGCGGAGAGCTGGATGAAAGCGGCTCCATCGGGAAGCTTTACTGGCCGAAGGGCACGCTGGGATCCTTCATGCCCGTGGACATGACGAAGGCCAAGCTTTATACGTTCGACACATACAACCGATATGCGGAACAGCCGGATTTTGGCAGGACCCAGACCCAGTTCGCCTCATGGTGCGACGGGGACCTGAACATTTTCGTGACGATCGGGGATGACAGTGGCAGCAGTGGGGAAAGCAGTGTAAAGTGCGAGCGGTTTGAGCATACAGAGCAGTTCACCGCCACCTATAATGTAAGCCTCTTAAAATACGATTCCGAGACCGGCAAGCCCCTGGCGGGCTCCCACTGGGACATCCTGGAGAAATTTGACAATACCCAGCTTGGGAACACAGACCTCGACCGGACGCCGGACGCCCCAGGGACATATGAAACCGGACTGGGAAATCTCAACCAGACGGAATGGGGAAACGACGAAATCAGCTCCAACTACTCCGGCAGCCTGGGCGTCACACAGTCTGATACCAACAAATACAACTGGGGCAATGACGGTGGCCCCCAGTTTGAGGAGTGGGACGACCCGTACCGCGATCCCTGCAAGCGGGACGACAATATAACAGGGGAAGACGGCCTTCTCTATGAGATCGACTCCGCAGGGGAGATCACAGAGGATCCGGCCCACACGGATACCAAAGGCTATACGTACCATAAAGGGTACTGTACCGGCCACCCGGCCCCAGAGATCGAGTACCTTGAATGCGAGTGTGAGGAGGAATGCGACTGTGAGGAAATGAACCAGCAGCTGCATGATGAGGCGTGGGCCGCATGGTATGAGGAGGTAAAAAAGTGCGAAAAGCTTGTGGAGGAGGGAGGCTTCTTCCACTGCACCGAGCCCGGGGACGCCGCGAAGGAAGCGATGGAGGCGGACCGCGACCAGTTCTATAAGGACTTCATTTCCCTGACATACGAATACAGCGCAAGTGAAATCCAGGCAGCAAAAGGCTACATCCTCCACGGGCTCCACACGGATGACATCCCGGTTGAGTGGCGGACGGTCACATCCAGCGAGTATAAGGATACCGGGGAGGCACAGAACCTAAACCATACGGGAGGCGGCGCCCCGGGGACGGATCCGGATGATGGGGAAGAGCCCGGCGGGGATGATGGGGAAGAGGAGCCCAGCAGGGCATACCGCAGCACACCCGCCATCAAACGGACCCGGGCTGCCCTGCCCAGAAGGCAGGGGGCGGGAGAAGGGATCCTTGCGGCCCCTGTGGGAAACGCCGGGGCAGCCCAGGACGGGAATCCGGACAGCGCTCCGGAAACCGAAAGCACGGATGGATCTTTACATGAAACAGACACCTTGGATGAAGACGGAAGCAATGACGAAACCAGCGGTACAACCACGGCCAAAAACCAGGATCAGGGCGGAGAAGAAACGATGCCTGGGGCGGATATCATAGTTACAGCCCAGGGTAAAAAGGTACGGGGAACCGGCATCATTCCAGAAGCCGGAAACCCTGACGAAACTGAAGATTCGGCCAAAGCGGAAGAGGCTGAAACCAGCACTGCAGATGAACCCCTCGCCGCAGATGAACCCCACATCGCCGGTGAAACCGGCAGCCAGATCAGAATGGAAAGCGTAGCTGCTGATAATACAGAGTTTACAGAACATGCCGGGAATACAGATAAAGGCGGATCCGGAAGCGGGGCAGGCGATGGCAATGGCCACACAGAAAAAAATGGCATTCCCGGCTGGTTGCCCAACCTCCTGCCAGACGGGAAAAAAAAGCCCGCAGGCCAGGAAGCAGAAGAGGCATTGAATGATGAAGAACAGGGCCTGTACCAGGACTATGATCTGTTCCCGGAAGACGGGATCTGGTACGCTCCTGCAACCAGTTCTGACGCAGACCAGAGAGCGCCTGCTGAACGGGTAGGTACAGGATATGCCGGTGGGGGGCGCAGGGCTTCCGCCATTTCCGGCGATGACGATGGGGGAGAAGGCGCAGGCGGAAGCTATTTGCGCAATTCGACAACCTTCTTAGAATCCAAAGCAGGACAGGTTGCCCGGCCGGATGGCGCATTGACAGACTGGACGTTTGTGGTTTACGACCACCGGACAGAGGGCGAGATCCATTTCAACAAGCGCGACTTCGACCTGGCCGACGACGGGGACACACTGTTTGACGCCTACGCGCAGGAGAACGGCGACGGGACGCTGGAAGGCGCGGTCTACGGCCTGTTCGCCGCCCAGGACATCATCCACCCGGATACAGACGGGGACGGGGAGGGGGATACCGGCGTGGTATTCCAAAAAAATGACCTGGTTGCCGTTGCCACGACAGACCGCAACGGGGACGGGTCGTTTATGGCAATCACGGAAGCCCCGGGCTCTGTTTACAACTACGAAACCGGCAGTATTGAGCATACAGGCTGGCATGGGGAAGCGCCGGGGAACCTCCATATGGCAAGGGAGGCATCGGCAGCAAAAGAGCAGGACATGGAGCGTTTCGCCGGCCACAACCCGGACGGCTCCAAAATCACAGCCGGGGACGGGGCGGATCTCCCGGAAACCCGGGAGGGAGACAGCACGGTCCACTACAAAAAATCCACAAACCAGGGGTATGATTCCGGTATGCTGGGGCACAACCGCGTCACCAACAATAAGACCGATACCTGGCAGGAGGGGGAAACCACAGGGCATTACCCGGTATCCAATAATGAGGAAAACAACGGGAACGGCTGGATCGGCCGGCCGCTCATCCTGGGGAAGGATGGGAGCTCCTATTATATTAAGGAACTTTCCCGGTCAGAAGGATACGAGCTTTCCGTATACGGCAAAGACAGCGCCCTCATCACGAACCGGGAAGCATTTAAAGCCGGCGGGGAGGATTTCCCCACAGGAACGGCGGTATCCACCGCCCTTTCCTATGACCGCGGGGACGGTGGGACGACCACCTTTATGATTACCAGCAAAGGGACTGAAAACGGGTACATTGTAAAAGCGTCAGACATCCCGGAAGGGGCTGTATTCAACATCACCTCCGTGGAATCCGTATGGGACGACAGCGTGACGCACCCGGAGACCGTGCAAACAAAGGAGCCGGTGTACGCTGAAGAAGGAGAGCTGGTTGTGATCGGGAACCGCACTTGGGAAACCGGGATTGGCGACACCGTGGAATACAACGGCCGGACTTTTACCGTCAACAACGTAAAAACCGTTTCCTATGGGAAACAGAAAGCGGCCCCGGATAATTCCATGCGGATCGAAAACGCAAACCTTAACACTTCCCAGATCGCGGCCGGCGGCGATGTGATAAACGACGTAAACCGGATGTTCTTAAAGAGCGGGTTCCGGAAGGCGACGGACGGGGCCCCCTGGGCTTCTGTTGAAATAGAAGCATTCACCGCGGAGGCGGTAGCAGAAGCCGTAAACGCGCAGTTGTTCACAGACAGCTTCTACCAGGCCTTCAACGCCATGCAGATGGCAGGGGCCTACGAATCCGGCGGGAAGCTGTACGCAGCCATCGCCTACTGCTGCAGGGACGCCAAACCAAATGAGTCCCTGTACAACGAAGCCAATGACAGTATTTATGTAAAAACAGCAATCACCTACCGGACCGGCCCCGGGGATGAGACGGAAGGGTTTGTTTACCGGGTTTACCCGGCCTCCCAGTGCGATTCCGTCGTGCGCAGCGAAACCGGCTTTGTGACTTCCGCCATCGTGCCGAATGAGACGGCGCACGGCAAACCGGAATACGCAGGATCCCGCCTGGAAGACCAGGTGGAGTTCCGGCCCAGGGAAGACAAAACCTTTTGGGCCTATGCAGCGGGGGAGCCGCTTTTGCAGGCGGACGGCACAGATGCCGTGAGGATTGTCTCCACCGTTGTGGACAAATCCCCCACGCTGGTACAGAACATAACCAATACAGAGATTGCCTGTGATTCCTACCAGGAAACCCGGAAAGGGGCGGGGACCTACACATTCGCCATCAGCCAGGAAATGCTGGACGCCCTGGAGGACGGGACCATACAGTTCAGGATCACGTATAAGGATAAAATCATGGACATAGACGGGACAAAATACACAGCAGGCCAGTATGCGGCAGAACACGGCGCCATTGGGATTACCTTCCCCATTGGCAGCGCGGATTCCTATATTGAGCCGGTATTCCTGATGTACCCCGGGGACAGGGAAATCGCACAGGACGGCGGGACTGCAGGGGAGCCAGTGAGGGTATTCGAGCGCCCCATCCGCCAGAAAGTGCGGGTTGAAAAGGACATCCAGATCCTGCCAGAAACGAAGGTTGTATGGTACTGCCTAAACTGCGGGTATGAAAACCCGGACGGGGAGACAGCCTGCGGCTTCTGCGGCAGGGCCAGATCCACGGAGGAGACAAAGCATATCAGCTACGCCCATGACACTTATGCGGCCTTCCATTCGGACAACATCTCCGCAGAACGGGACGGCGGCTGGTATGAGACAGCGAAGGACTGGCTGGGCAGCCTTTTAAAAGGGGATTCCCCGGAAGAGGAGCCGGAGAGCATTGGCAATTTCCGCTTCAAGGCGTACTTAAAATCCAACCTGGAGCGCCTGTACCGGGACGAGGACGGCCATGTCGTCTGGATGGACCGCAACGGGAATACCATGACGCCCCGGTACAAGGACACAAACGGGGACGGCAACTACGACACATTCACCTGGGAGTACGACAGCGCCTACGGTGGGAAAACCGTGGACTTCCCGGAGAAAGACAAGGTTTCCGAAGAAGGGACCCTTTCCTCATCCAATGTCCAGAAAATATACACGGACGTGGAACACCGGACAGAGTCCATGACCACCTCGGCCAGGGCAAACAACCTGTGGGACACCTATGCGGATCCCCAGCAGGGGAACAGGGAAAACGCCGGGGAGATTGGGGGCTACACCACCTCCGAACGGGAAGTAAGGGCTGAAGGCGACGCGGTAGTGACCAACGCCTCCCTTTACAGCTATGACGGCGTCGCCACGGACCGGGACCGACATGACCATCTGGAGGATGAGCAGAACCATGGATATGCCAGGCTGCTGGAAACGCGACGCTGCCAGACCGGGGATGGCGCGGAGCTGATAAACCACGAGGAGTACAACTACGAGAAGTTCTTCGACGCCATCCAGGCGGCTAACACCGACATCTGGGACGACGACATGCGCTCCACCTTTACCGGGGACGCCATGTCCAATTACCCGGGCCAGCACTGGTTTGAAACCTTTTATGAGAAATACCAGAAGGACGACGCCGACCCCGGCCACACCCAGGAGAACACCGACGGGGCGGACCAGGACAATACAGCCGGCGGCGACCGGGACACCTCCTTCAAGCCGTTCCGGTGGATCCGGGAGCATGTGTTCGGGGACCGCCCCGGGTATGAGAAATATCAGGCGATGCGCCTGGGGGAGAACACGGAGACCGCGGCCAACACCTCTGATTTCGCCAGGGCCAATGCCCAGGCGTCCGACGCGGTGCGGCAGTTCGCTGTGAAATGGTACCTGGAGGACGAGGCGGCCAAGCTGATGATGGACAACGGGATGGGTGAGAACATCGCCAAGCCGGACGGGAAGATCGGGTACGACGAGGCGGTCTATGACCTGGCGCTCTTCGCGGCCGTCGCCAAAGCGTACAATTATTTAAGGCCGTTTTACTACTATGACCTGGACACCATCTACAGCGTGGAATGGGACAGCGCCGCCGGGGGCGGGGCCGATAAGGATTACACGACCCTCTCCGCGGATGAGAGGCTGGACGGCCGGTACTACAACATCTCCGCCTACCTGCCCTACGGCGTATACGTCATTGTGGAGCAGACGCCCCAGAGGCGGGACGGGGAGGTCAATGACTGGAAGAACCGCAGCTTTGGGACCGGGAAGCCGAAAGAGGTCACTGTGCCGTCGGTCTATGACGGGCCGGGGAGCAATGACACCACGGATAACTATGATCCCCATTACACTTTCGACGCAGGCATGCCTTTAACCGGGCAGGCCAAATCCTCCGGCTACCTGATCCGGTTCGGGGAGGAGGACAGCGATAACACCCCCAACCAGGACAGCCGGGAATTTGTCATCCGCGCCCACGGCTGCCACGGGGACTTTGAGGTGTACAAATATGGGCTGGACATTGACCGCCTGCAGGCGTCCGTCGCGGCCCCTAACGGGGATTACCATTACGGCGGCTGGGATACCGCCCAGGAAATCCACGACCCATTGAAAGACTATTACGGGCTGGATCACCGGGGCGGGGAAGGCGCCGTGGAGATACAGAAGGAGAACGGGGGCAATGACGCCAGCCGCTACCACGGCTCAGGCCCGGACGTGACAGAAAATGGGAACGGGGCGGCCACAGCCAACGGGAGCAGCTATGACGGGGAGGCATTAAGGAAGCGTTACTTCTACGCCTCCATAGCAGAGGATGACGGGATCGCCGGCCAGGTGCTCTTTAAGGCCAGGGCGGTGGATGGGAATAACGCCCCCGGCATGTCCTGGCATGACGGGGTGAAGTCCACGACCGGGGAGCTGACCGCCTATGACGGGAAATATTCCGCGGCGCTGGCGCCCTGGACCATGACGGCCCCGGCGGACAGCCATGCTTACAACGCACAGGAATTTTCCGGTTACGCGGACGTAAACCAGAGGAACCATTTCTATACGGCCATGCTTCGGATCAACAAGACGGATTCCGAGACCGGGGAGTACATCGTCCATGACGACGCCATCTTCGGCCTGTACGCAGCCTCCCGCTATAACACCTTTGCGGAGATCGAGGGGGACGCAAAGCTGATTGGGGATCCGGACGAGAGGGCCAGGTTCCTGATGCAGTTCAGGCCAGGGGATGCGAAGTTCTACCTGCAGGATACGGAGATCATGGGAAGCAGGGAGTTTTTGGAAGCCATGAAGGCCCGGGACATCACGCCCTTTAAACGGAGGACAGCCCTGAATGAGTCCATGGAGGATCCGGGGCATCTCTACAGCGGCATCGTGCCAAGGGGCACGCCAGTCTGCATTGAGTCCGGGCGTGTCAGCCTGTATGACGGCCAGGGCGGGAGGACCGGCCAGATGACGGTATGGACTACCCGGGCGGATGTAGAGATGGCTGACCCCGGGACACAGGGCAGCCTGGAGTACGGCGGGCAGAACGTGGGATACTTTAAAACGAGCCAGCCCATCGGGGCGGGCGTGTACGTCCTTGCGGAGTTAAAGCCGCCGCTGGGGTATGTGAGGAGCAAGCCGGTGGCCATTGAGGTATACAGTGACCAGACAACGTATTATGCGGACGGTGACATGTATGCGAAGGTGGCAGCCGTGAGGTACCAGGAGGGGCTTCCAGATGAGTAATCCGTACAAGTAAGTAAGATAGCCAGGAGGGCAGGAAAAGGCGGGTGGCAGCCATCAATCCCGGGGTGGGATGGGGGAGGCCACCCGCCTTTTTTCTTTGGAACAGTTTCTGAGCCAAATGATGAAAACCAGTGACAATTCGGGAACAGTAAAAAATTTTCTTTTGGAGGTATCAGGTTATGGGAATCGCATGGAAGTACCTGGATAAGAAGTCAGCGGCGGCAGACGCGGTGAAGGATTACGGCAGCATGAAGTTCATCATTAAACACACGGATGATGAGATAAAGGTGGCATATGAAAAAATGGGAGGGATCAGCAGCCCGCAGTTTGACGGGATGCCCCACGCGCACAACCCACATGCCGCAGAGGACAGGATGGCGGAGGGCATGGATGAGATCAGCGTCCTGCGGGAGCGGTACCGGCAGGCAATGGAATACATGGCGTGGTTCGTCCCTGCATGAGAGGAGCTTTCGGAGGATGACCGCTATGTGCTGGATGCGTTCTACAGTGAGGACAACGATTACGGCAGCAGCGCGGCGGAGGACGTGGCGGACTGCTTCGGGAATGAGCGGGCGTCCGCATACCAGAGGAAGAACCGGGCCCTGGCAAAGCTGACCACCCTGCTGCTCGGGAAACCATAATGTTCACTTTGTGAGATGATTTATCCGTTTCGGCGTGGTATGCTGATAAGGTGAAAAAATATCAAGAGGGCCTTCGCGGGAGCATTGGAATTTTGCGGGGGCTTTCTTTATGCCGCAAGGAGGTGAGGGCAATGCCAAGGAAACTGAAGAGGCCGTGTTCCTTCCCCGGCTGTCCCCGTCTGACGGAGAGCCGGTTCTGTGAGGAGCATAGGAAACAGGAGAACCGCCGCTACGAGAAGTACGACCGGTGGCAGAAAAAATAACAGGCAGGAAAACCCGCAAAGATGGAATTACCTGCCTGTGCCTTATTTTTTGAAAAGATCTGCGTGTGAACCGGTATCGATTAAGGTCAGCGTTAAAATATCATTTTCGATGAGATAGATTAACAGCCAGTCCGGTTTGATATGGCATTCCCGAAAACCCGCAAGGTTTCCGGTCAGTCCATGGTCGCAGTACCGTTCTTCGAGCTGCCTGCCCTGACGCAGCAGGTCAACGACCTGGTTCAGCAAAGAGATATCCAGCCCACGTTTTTTCATGAGCTTATAAGCCTTTTTGTAGGCTGTGGTAAATTTAACCTGGTACATCAATCGTCAAGAGCCGCTTTTAAATCTTCCATATTGGAATATCCTTTGACGTCAGGATCGCGGGAAATACGGCGGGCTTCTGCCATGGCATCAAGGGTTTTCTGGCTGTATGCCGGCGCCTCCACAGCAAAAGGAAGCCCGCCGCGAAGGACGCATTGATGCAGGAATATATTTACTGCACTGGACATATCCAGTCCGAGCCGGCTGAAAAGAGCTGAAGCTTCTTGTTTTATGTTGGCATCGATTCGAATCTGAGTTGGGGTTGTTGCCATTTGACTACCTCCTTTTTTTCTTTATTATAGATGATATGGTTTACAATGTCAATCAAAATAAAAAATGATGGGAGGGGAGGTAGAAATCTCTGAAACCAATCAGCTGGGGAACAGGCGTGGGGCGTCACGCACAAAAACCGGAAATCAAAGGGGGATTGCCCCGTGAATATTGTTAGATATAAAAAGGTCAAAATATTTCATGTTTTATTAAGAAATGCGAGGCGGATGAAACCAGATAGGGCCAAATATACAAAATTTTTTTAAATATCGAACGAATTTTAAACTATTTTTTCTTATTTCGCATGATTTTATTGATTGAACTACTAAAATCGCATATAATATAAATCATTCAAATAAAAGGAGGATTGTCTCGTTGCTGCCTGTGCCCAATCAATACATTGCGATTCTATTGCCACCCGAAACAAAAGAGATTTTGAAGGCTTTGGTATTCCTGCGTTTACCCCATCTGAAATCCTTTTGCAGCCCATATAACACGCGTATCATGGAAAATTTAAAATTTTCTTATCACGTACGCCCCCTGACAACAGCCAAAATATTTAAAAATGGGGGATACGACACAGGATTTCCCTGAGTATTTGAATTAGCATTTATACACATCGCGGGAGTGTAGATTTCATGAATATTGAAGCATATAATCTGGATTCGCTCCGGAAATTAGTACGGAGCCTTCAGGATGAAAACAAAAGACTGAAAGAGCAACTGGACAAAGCCAATATTCCATATGATACGGAAAATGTATTTGCGGAAAAAATAGAAAACCTTCAAGAATACGATCCGGATCAGGGCGGACGCATTTTGAGTCAATATATCACCAAAGATCTGGCAAACCGATACTTTTCCATGTTCTGGGGCAGGACCGATGTATATGCCAGGAGAGGAGCGAAGGGCGGATATTTTCCGCAGTGTAATAACCGCTGGAATGACAGTCTTTGCCCCAAAAATCGGGGCGGGAAACAGAGCTGTGAGACATGTGGGAATAAGGACTGGACAAAGCTTACACCGGAGAAAATCATAAGCCATTTGCTTGGGATGAAAAAAGATGGATCCGATGTGTTAGGAGTGTATCCCCTTCTTGAAGATGGCGCATGCCGGTTTATCGTATTCGATTTTGATAATCATGAAAAAGGCGCGGAACAGACAGATTTCGCGAATACGGATGAAGAGTGGCATGATGAGGTGGATGCCCTCAGGATGATGTGCGAGATTAATGGTATTAAACCATTGGTGGAGCGCTCCCGGTCGGGGAGAGGCGCCCATGTGTGGATTTTCTTTAAGAAACCTGTATCTGCGTCATTGGCAAGAAATTTTGGATTTTTATTGTTGGATAAAGGCTCCGCTTCCATCAATTTAAAGTCCTTCCATTATTATGACCGGATGTATCCTTCCCAGGACGTGACAAGCGGTATCGGAAATCTAATCGCGCTGCCGCTGCAGGGAAGGGCGCTCAAAGACGGTAATAGTGCATTTGTGGATAAAAACTGGAATGCCTATCCGGACCAATGGGATATTTTGTTAAATCAGACAGAGAAGCTTGGAACCGATGACATAGAGCGTCTTATGGCAAAATGGCAGGGAGAACTGGCACAGGCAGCGGGTATACCTGCTGCTGTGACAATGCAGAACAGGCCAAAGCCATGGAAGAAAAAAGACGGTTTTGTAAAAACCGATGTTGTGGGGAAAATGCACATTGTACTGGGCGATGGGATATATGTTGATACCCTGAATCTGATGCCCAGTCTTCAGAACCAGATCAGGAGCATGGCGGCTTTTGATAATCCTGTCTTTTATAAAAATAAACGGTTAGGCTATTCCAACTATAATAATTTCAGCGCTGTGTATATGGGAAAGGACGTGGATGGCTACATCGCCATTCCCCGGGGCTTAAGAGATCATCTGGTTTTGTCCGCAAAAGAGGCGGGGATCGAAGTAGAGACAGAAGATCAGAGAGAAAAGGGAAGGCCAATCCGGGTATCCTTTCGGGGAGACTTGAAGACACAGCAGGATTTGGCAGCGCGCAGACTTCTTGAGCATGACCATGGCGTTTTAAGCGCGGCTACTGCATTCGGCAAAACAGTGGTGTGCAGCTATCTCATAGCGGAAAGAAAAGTAAATACACTGATCCTGCTGCAAAGTAAGGCTTTGCTGGAACAATGGGCAGAAGAACTGAATAAATTCCTGGATATAGATGAAGAACCGCCTTTTTATAAAACGAAAACGGGGCGTGAGAAACGAAGAGACAGTGTGATAGGGATCCTGCATGGAAGCAAAAATACTCTCACAGGCATTATTGATGTGGCTATGGTTGGATCAATGTATGGCAAAGGGATATTCAATAAACAGATCAACTCCTATGGAATGGTGATTATGGATGAATGCCATCACGCAGGTTCTGCGACTGCAGCCCAGGTTCTGCAAAAAGTAAATGCCAGATATGTTTATGGGGTAACGGCAACGCCAAAGCGGGGCGATAATCTGGAGAAGATCATCCACATGCTGCTGGGGCCGATCCGACACAGCTATAACGCAAAAGAACGGGCTATGGAGCAGGGAATCGGCCATTATGTATATCCGAGATATACAAGGGTGATGGATACAAGAGAGAACAGGAAGGATATCAATGCCGCTTATGCATTGATTGGTAAGAGCGCGGTAAGGAATGATATGATTCTTGAAGATACCAGGGCTTGTGTCAGGGATGGAAGGACCCCGGTTATCTTGACCAGATATAAAGAACAGGCGAAATATTTGTATGAGAATTTACAGGAAGACGCAGATCATGTGTTTCTCTTTTATGGGGATAACAGTGATAAAGAAAACGTGGCGATAAGACAATGCCTCAAAGAGGTTTCAAAAGGCGAGAGCCTGATTTTGGTGGCAACAGGGCAGAAGATTGGCGAGGGATTCGATTATCCAAGGCTTGACACCCTTATGCTGGCTGCCCCGGTATCATTTGAGGGAAGGCTGGAGCAGTATATCGGCAGGCTGAACCGGGATTATGAGGGAAAGAAGGAAGTGGTTGTCTATGACTATATTGATTCCCATATCCAGGTTTTTGGCAGGATGTATGTAAAAAGACTCCGCACCTATAAGAAGACAGGATTTGAACTGATTACAAACGATGTTTTGGAAAAGCAGAGTGTGAACGCAATTTATGACAGCGGCAGCTATATGGATGTATTTGAACGGGACATCGTA
>NZ_CALPCY010000064.1:0-24238 GCF_943193115.1 Otoolea muris | reverse complement strand
TTTACCTACTCCTTGCTAAAGGGAGTATTCTGATTAGACCGCACCGCCAATAAATCGGCGGTTTACGGACGCACCATCTTTTCTTTAATATACGGGTTCCCGGTAGCCAAGGCTTTCACCTCCGCATAAGTGAGCGCCGCCTCATCCACGTCCTCACAACTGCGCACCGGGGATTTGCTCGTCATGATCTGCCCGATGAATTTCTGCTTATTTTCGATTAGCTGCCAACTGTACGAATCAAACGTACCTTCTGTCACATACCGGAAAATCTTTACCTTTGGATTAAGGTTGCCCTGCCTTAAAATACGCCCCTCCTGCTGTTCAATGTCGGACGGGCGCCACGGCACATCAAGATGATGTAATGCAATCAGCCTGTCCTGCACATTGGTTCCTGCGCCCATTTTCTGCGTGGAACCCAATAAAAAACGAACCTGTCCGCTCCTTACCTTGCCAAACAGCTCCGCTTTCCTTAATTCCGTATTCGCTTCATGGATAAACGCTATTTCCTCCGGTGGCACTCCTTTCTCAACCAGTTTATTTTTTATATCCTCATAGACATTGAATGAGCCATCTCCTTTTGGTGTCGAGAGATCGCAAAAAATTATCTGTGCGGACTTCTTCTCCTTCGTCTGCTCCCATATCTCAAACGCCTTTCCCACACAGGTTGCCGATTTGGAAGTTTCACTGTCCGGCAGCATATCGTTGATAAGGCGCTGATCCAGAGCCAGCTTCCTGCCGTCATTGGTGATTTTCAGCATATTATCCTGATACGGCTCCACAAGCCTGTTTCGCACCGCCTCCGCCCTGTCCGCAAGGGAGGAAACCATGTCCTGCTGGTACTCACTCGGCTTTAACACTACGTTTTCATACTCCGCTTCCGGCACAGGCAGTTTTAACATATCCGGTGTCTGAATGTCGGCGCTCTCCTTAAAAAGCGCAATCAGTTCCGGCAGGTTGAAGAATTTCGCAAACCTTGTCTTTGCCCTGTACCCTGTTCCTTCAGGACTTAATTCTATCGCCGTTTGGGTTTCTCCAAAAGAGGAAGCCCAACTGTCAAAATGCCCAAGCCCCAGCTTCTGTAACGTACCGTACTGGAGATAGCGCATATTCGTATATAATTCCGTCATACTATTGCTGATCGGCGTTCCGGTTGCGAAAGTCACGCCCTTACCGCCCGTCAGTTCATCCAGGTACTGGCACTTTGCGAACATATCCGAGGACTTCTGCGCCTCCGTCTGTGCGATACCCGCCACGTTCCGCATTTTTGTGTATAGGAAAAGATTTTTGTAAAAATGGCTCTCGTCCACGAAAAGCCTGTCAACGCCAAGCTGCTCAAAGGTCACTACGTTGTCTTTCCTCGATGTATCGTTCAGCTTTTCAAGCCTTGCTTCAAGAGATTTCCTTGTTTTCTCCATCTGCTTAATGGTATAGCGTTCCCCGTTATCGGCTTTCGCCTGCTCTATGGCAAGCTCGATCTCGCTGATCTGCCTCTCTATCATGGCTTCCTGACGCTCCATTGACAGCGGTATCTTCTCAAACTGCGAATGCCCGATGATCACCGCATCATAGTCGCCTGTCGCTATCCGGGAACAGAATTTCTTCCGATTAGCAGGCTCAAAATCTTTCTTCGTTGCCGCAAGAATATTTGCGCCGGGATAGAGCCGCAGGAAGTCACTCGCCCACTGCTCCGTCAAATGGTTCGGAACCACAAACAGGCTCTTTTGGCATAAACCTAACCGCTTGCTCTCCATCGCTGCCGCTGTCATCTCGAAGGTCTTGCCCGCCCCGACACAGTGCGCCAGCAGGGTATTATCCCCATATAGGACGTGTGCGACTGCGCTTTTCTGGTGGGGCTTTAGTTCAATATCCGGTGTCATGCCGGGAAATTTCAGATGTTCGCCGTCATACTCCCTCGGCCTTGTGGAATTGAACAGCTTATTGTATTTCGCCACCAAGTCCTGCCGCCTGTCCGGGTCACGGAATACCCAGTCCTTAAAGGCTTCCCGTATGGTGTCCTGCTTCTGCGCCGCAAGGGTAGTTTCCTTTTTGTTTAATACCCGCTTTTCCTTTCCGTCCTCCACGATTGTATCATATACCCGGCTGTCTTTCAGATTCAGAGAATCCTCTAAAATCTGATAGGCGTTCCTGCGGCTCGTTCCGTAAGTCATATTCACGAGGGAATTTCCATAATCCGCATTTTTACCCTTGACGTTCCACTGCCCGGTCACACCTGAAAACTGTATGCCCATGACATTCCTGTCAAACAAGTGCTGCGGCGTTTCAAAGGTGTCACGCATAAAGTCCTCCAGATACTCCGGCTTCACCCATGTTGCGCCGATACGCACCTCGATCTCGCTTGCGTCAAGCTCTTTGGGCTGCACCTGCTTGAGCGCCTGCACGTTTACGGTAAATTCCGGGTGGTTCTCCGCATAGGTTTTCGCCGTTTCCAGCTTGTCACGGACGTTGCCGCTTAAATACTCGTCCGCCGTTTCCCACCTGTCTGTTACGGGATTCTGGAAGATAATTCCCGTCAGTTCCTCCTTTATCTTGTCAACGCTTTTCCCGGACAGCTCCGCCATATAGTCAAGGTCAACTCTCGCCTTTTCCGACAGCGACACCGCAAGGGCTTCGGTTGCCGTGTCAACGCTTGTGACAACCTCCGCTTTCTTGATCGTGCGCTTCGTGAACATATCCGCCTTGCCCACAAATTTGCCTTCCTCGTCCGTCTTTTCAAGGGAACATAACAGACAGTAGCTGCTGTCCTGGTTAAACGCCCTCTTGTTGGTCTGGGAATTGATAAGCCCGTACTTTTTGGAGAAACCATCATACAGCCTGTTTAACTCCGCCTGTTTCTCCTTAATGACGGTATCCGGGTATTCCTGGAGCTGCACGTTGATCAGTTCCTGCGTACAATCCCTTATCCCCACCATGCCCTTAATGCGCTCCAGCATGGAATCCTTCATACCCACAGGCTTCATGACGGAGTTTTCCCGGTAATAAACCTTATCCTCCACAAGCGTATAACTGTAATTCTTCACCTCCGGGTCTGCAGGGATTGTATGGTCTGACAGTTCATCGTCCAGCTCATCCAGTTCCACTTCCTCAATCTCCCCACCAATGCGGCTTATGGCTTCCGCAAGCTGCTCCGCAAATGGCCTTGATGTGTCGGGCTGGCAGGTGCTTTCCATTCCATACGGGCCGGAAACCATCTCCATCTTTCCAACAATCATCTCCGGGTGTTCGGCAAAATAGCTGTTCATGGCGATGCCGTTTTCATCTTCCGAAAGGTGTACCCAATCCGGCTCCAGATCCATAACCCGGTCACGCTTCTTTAAGAATAAAATATCGGAAGTGACTTCCGTTCCTGCGTTCTCCTTAAAAGCGGTATTCGGCAGTCTGACCGCCCCCAAAAGTTCCGCCCTCTGCGCAAGGTATTTCCGCACTTCCGGGCTTTTCTTATCCATTGTTCCCTTGCTTGTCACGAAAGCGACCACGCCGCCCGGACGCACTTTATCCAAAGTCTTTGCGAAAAAGTAATCGTGAACGAGAAAATTATTTTTATCATACTGCCTGTCAGACACTTTATATTGTCCGAAAGGCACATTTCCCACCGCCACGTCAAAGAAATCATTCGGGTAGTCCGTCTTTTCAAAACCGGAGATTTTAATGTTGGCTTTCGGGTAAAGCTGTTTCGCAATGCGTCCGGTGATCCCGTCCAGTTCCACGCCGTACAGCCTGCTGTCCTGCATATTCTCCGGAAGCATACCGAAAAAATTACCGATGCCCATTGCAGGCTCCAGTACATTTCCTTTTTCAAACCCCATATGTTCCAGGGCTTCATAGATACTGCGGATAATCACAGGACTTGTGTAATGGGCATTTAAGGTACTCCCCCTTGCGGAAGCGTATTCTCCATCCGACAGCAGGCTCTTTAATTCCTGGTATTCCCCCGCCCATACGCTTTTTTTCTGGTCAAAGGCATCGGCAAGGCCGCCCCACCCGACATACTGCGCTAAAATCTTCTGTTCCTCCGGCGTGGCAATGCGGTTTTCTCCCTCAATCTTTTCAAGGGTGCGGATTGCCTCTATATTTTTCCTGAATTTCTCTTTCGGCGAAAATCCTGCGCCCGCCTTTGCCCTATCCGTTCCGGGAAAATCTTCTGTGATACGGAAATTAACTGCCCCGGACTTATCCATTTTCGGCTCCGCCTGCTTTGCGGGAATTTTCATATCCGGTTCCGGCAGGGTATTTTCTGCCTCCTCCGCTAACAGCCGTTCAAAATTCTCCTTGCTCTCTGCCCGGAAGATTGGGTAAAGCAGTTTCGGGTCACGAAGCTGCACTTCCCTGTCGGAAATATCCTCAATAATAAACTCTGTTCCCTCAATAGTGACAGTATCGCCAACCTTATAATCCGGCTTTTCCGGTTCAGGCTCCTTTGGCATTAACTTCTCTGGTTCGGCTTTCTCCGGCTCCTCAAAATGCAGCTTCTCTATAACCACATCATAAGGCAGCTTGTTTTTTTCGCCTGGATAGACCTTTACGGTTTCCGTTGTGTATCCCGTCTGCTCAGGCTCTTTTTCTTCTGACGTAAACAGGTGTGCGTTCCGTTCATCCTGCCGCAGCAGCTTCGCAAAGTTCTCCTTACTCTCCAAACGGCGAGGTGGATTGAACAGGGAGCGATCCATAATCTCCACATTCCAATCATCGGTTCGGGTAATCTCATAGGGCTTATTGTCCAGATATACCCTATCCCCAACCCGGTAATCCCGCTTCTGGACATCGTGTCCAGAAGTTTCCTGCGTTTTGCCGGACAGCATCTCCTCTTTCCGGGTAAAATCATTCCAGACACGCTCTGAAACAGCAGAAAAATAAGGCGATTCATCTTCCATGATTTCATACTCAAGCTCTTTCAGAGCCTCAAGGCTTTCTGCCCCTGCTATCTTTTCATGGTATTTAAAGTAAACCGCTTCCCTGCTGAGAATCCCCTCCAGACGTTCCAGTTCCGGCTCCGGCATCCGTTCCCATATATCATCCTTTTCTGTATGAATGGTAAAGCCTTCTCCGTCATCGTGGTATTCCAGGGTATATTGCAGGGTATCATGCTCTCCCCGTATGTCACATTCAAAGTCATATACCGTCGTCCGGGAACCTGCAAAATATTCCCTGTTGGTCAAGACCAGATTCTGTATATCATCTGCGGTCAGCGGCTTGTCCGTACTATCTTTCTGTATCTGTCCATCAGGAACCGCCTTTGCACGTTCAATCTCAATGGTATGCCACTGATCCACCTCTGCCGCATTCTCGAAATCAATACCGTTCTTATGGCAGTATTCAGCCGCTTCGTCAACCGTTCCAAATGTGGGCATATCCCCGTGGCTGTCACGGTAGCTCTGTATTTCCTCCCCTGTGCTTCCGTCCATAACAGAAATATAATAACTGTCAGCATGGGCATCCGATGTAAGGGAAATGGCATAATAAAACCCCTGCTCTGCACCGCCTTCAAAACGGGAATATACCTCCGCTTCATGCCGGTCAATATCCCGCATGGCTTCCAGGTCAATGTAATCGTCCTCCACTTCATCCCGGTACGGCTTATGGTCATACTCAAAAAAGTCCTTCCCATTTACCGACGCATAAAAGAAATTGCTGTCCTCCACGGAATTGCCAACCACATATACGTTATCCCCGGCATTCCATTCATCCGCCTTTACGCACTCCTGCCCGTCAATGAAAATCGGTTCGCCGGACTTCAAAGCCTTCTGACTTGCAGAAGGCTTGACATCATGTCCAAAAGTTTCTTTCTGCGCCTGCTCCCTTTTGTATCGGCTCTGCTCCTGCATGGACTGGAATACCATATCATCATATCCAATCACATCAATCAGATCGGCGTGATTGTCTATGTACTCCTGTGCCAGTTCCCGGTTGATAAAAAATCGGTTATGCTCCGGATAAGGTATCAGAAGCCCGTCCTCTGCCGTTGTCACAAGGCGGTAGCGCACTCCCTCCCTGCCGTCCGCATACTGGTGGGTATAAAAGCCAATCCCCGGCTCCGAAAAATCCTCAGAGGATTCCAGCGCAACCGTGATTTTCTCCACTTCCTCCACATCAGCGAATCTTAAAGCGTAATCTTCCCCGCTTTCCTTTGCCCCGTCCAGTGTTTCCGAAACGGAAACCGGACTTGCGTCCGTATCGTAGGTGTCATACAGGGCATACCCTTCCACTTCCTTGTCAATCCAGAGAAATTCCCCATTCGGCAGCTTTGCGCTCCACTGTGCAGGCTGTCCGTTATCATCATCCGCTTCATGTATGATGTGCCAGTCTAATTCTCCTTCCGCAATCTCCGGCAAATCTTCCTGCGCCTGTGCCTGCTCCGCTTCGTTCTGAGCCGCAAGTTCTTTCTCACGCTCAATATGCCGCCTTGCCTGGTTGATAAAGCCATTCAGCACGGCAGGGTGGGAAGCGGCGACTATATCCCTGCTCTCATACATGGCATACGGTTCAATGGACTTTGCCCATTCCTTATTTTCCGGGGAAATCCTTTCCTCCTGCCTGCGGTGCATGACGGTATTCGCAAGCACATAGCTTACTCTCTCTCTGCCGTATTCCCGGATAACGCCCTCCGCCGTTCCCTTTGGCAGACGGTGTCCGTCAAAATTCTCTGCAATAGCCCGATCAATGGCATCCTTGCAGGAAACCTTTGTGTCACGCTCTATTTTCGCCTGCGCCTGTTCAAGCTCTTTCTGCGCCTGTTCAAGCTCTTTCTGCGCCTGTTCCTCTTTATATTCCGCATAAGCTTCCTTGCCTTTCGGGGATAAATATTTATCTTCCCGGATAAGTTTACGGATACGCTTCTCTACCGCTTTCCACGGTAACAGCACGTCCGCATAAGGGTTTGATAAATCTCCCTTTTTCAGACTGATGCCCTTAAAATTGTGATCCTCCCAACTGTGGTCAGCCCCCGCCAGCGCATGGGAACTTCCGCCCGTGCCGTATTCATGTTTCAAAAAATCAGCCGCATCCTTGCCGTCATGCCCCTCCATGAAATAATCATAAATACGGAATGAGCCGTGTACAAAGCCGCTTCCTCTGCCGAGCCTGTGGTCTATCTCGTCCTGTGTGATAAAATCCTCTTTCTTCACTTCCACATGGTCAGATACCGGGAATGTTTTCTTCTGTAAAAGCAGGTTGTCAAGCTCCGCCCGCAATTCCTCTTTGGACATGACGGAACGGAAACGCAGCTTCTTTTCGCCGCTTTCAAGCTGTGCCAGTGCTTTATCCATATGGGAAGCCGCCATATCCACACCCTCCGGCGTAGACAGCAGGTCTACCAGCCTTGCATGGGAATCCGGGAAATTGGCGGCTTTCATTTCCAGTTCTTCCGGCATTTCCCCCATCCCGTCACGGAAGAAGAAATACAGATGATACGCAATCCGCCCACGCTCCACCTCGTCCACAAGGTAGGCTTCATTTGCGCCCATATAAGAGCCGTTTTCCACCTGGGAGCGTATCTGGGCTTCAATCCCTTTCCAGTCCATTGTAAGCGCCGGATTCTCCATCGCAGACGTACCCTTTCCGACACGCATTCCCTGGCCGTCAAACCACACGGCTACCTGTTTTCCCTCAAACTCGAAGCCTTTCCCGGTAGTGCCGTATTCCTTTTTGAGAAATTCCGCCATTTCCTCCGGTGTCTTGCCCTGCTGGTACTTGGCGTAAATGCGCTTGCGGCTGTCATCCCTGCCGCCCCCGCTTCGCAGGATTGTGTCAATCTGCTCCTGTGGAAACGCTGCCTTTGGCTGTCCGGGGCCTGCCTTTTCTGCCGGGAGAATGCCATCCTCTGCCTCCTTCATGGCGATACTGCCCACCTGCTCCGAAAACAAAGAAAATAAATCAAGCTGCTGATACATCCCATTCGTATCAATCTGTTCCGCCTTTTCCCCCGGAAGCAGATATACGTCATCCTCCATATAGGAATTGACAAAGAAACGGGCATCCTCCCATGTCAGGAGCGTTTCGTTCTCCATTCCCGGCTTCCCGGTCATGTTGATGTGAATCCCTTCCTCATTGGCATAGAAACCGACAGGAATACCCGCCGCCTCATACCCGTAATAGGTGTTAAAATGGAAACAGTTTTTAAAATATTCCGTTTGCAGGCTTGCATCTGGCTCTATTGCGAAATATCCAGCTATCTCCGGCCTTTTATGGATAAGGAAATCGTCAGAGCATAAAACCCCTTTCTGAACCTCCATCGCCTTTTCCGCAAAGTCCAGGTTATCCAAAAAAGAGCCGGACAATGAATCCTCTCCATTATCCGGCTTTTCTGTTTCCTTATTCGGTTGTGCTTCGCTGCTTAAAGGCTGTAGACCAGCTCCGTCAGTACGGTTTCCTCCGCCGAGTGCCTGATGCCGTTCATCTTCGCCACCCATTTCATCTGATCGGACGCTTTCAGCGCTTCGTCCACTCCCTCGGCTTTCGCCATCTGCTCTGTCAGGAAGTCCATCCTTTCCTCCGCCTGCCTCTGTATCTCCAGGCAGTGCGCTTTCAGCCTGCCCTCCATCAACAGCCCGCTGTAAATCCCCCTCCGGTGTTCCTTCAGGTAATTCTTCCGCATCAGCCCGTACTTGGTCAGCGGCTCCTCCGGCTCGCTGTCCGGAATCAGGTTGGGTATCAGGTAATCCCCGTTCTTCTCGTATGTCAGTTCCATGCGCAGTGCCCTCCGTTTCTATGTGGTTGGTGTCTGTATCAATTTGTGGTTCGTTTTTACTTTCACGCTTTAAAGCATTATAGCGCGGTTCCGGTTCATTTGCAAGCACTTTTTCAGGATTTTTTTCAGCGGCGGCCTGCACCCCTTCCGTCCTCTCCCTCGCCTTATCTGCGGCTTTCTGCCGTGCCATCTGGCGGTCATAAGCGGCAACCGTCCTCCCGATCTCCATGAGGATTGGCTTACACATATCCGTAGTTGCGTTACCAATGACAGATAATGCCATTGAAGTGTTAAACTCACGGATATAGTCAAAATTCAGTTCGTCCTTCCAGAAATCCATGTCAGCGCCGCACCGGGATAACAGGGTATAGGAAATGCTTGCGGAGAGTGTTTCCCGAAGCCGCAGCCCCACGTTCAGCTCGTCAAGCTCCTCTAAGAAGCTGCCCTCTTTGGCGTAGGACATATCCTGCATAATCTCCCCGTAATAATCTTCCGCAATCCTCCTGGCGATTTCCATGAGCCTGCCCTCAAAGGAATTATTTTTATCTGTTTCGCCGTAGGTCTTTTCAAGCTGCTTAAGCACAGCGCCCTTGTGTTCCTCCCGCAGTTCCCACAGGTACGGGTCTTTCCCGATCCGTCTTGCCTTATGCACGTCCGACACGTCAAAAACATATTTTAATCTTGGGCGCTCGCTGTCCCGGTCAAAAAGGGCAATCCCCTTTGCCCCACGGTTTACCCAGCAGAACATTTTTTCATTCCAGGTTTCCATGAGGGCGCAGGCTGTGGCATCCGGTCTTTGTGCGTAGATCAGCATCTGATCCTCAAACGGGTATCGGTACAGCCTTGCGGCAGTGGTCAGGTATTTCGTCCATTCCTCCCCGTTCTTTGACACCTGCCTTGCGGTTTCCCCGGCAAGCACGGAGATTTCATGGTATTTCTTAGAAACGTAATATTGTTCAGCCATCCGCACCCTCCTTAATCATAAAATCCGTTTTCCTCAATGCCCTTTTCCAGAATGGACGCTATCAGCACATCCAGCTCCACGCCGTTTATCTCGCTGACCACGATCAGCTTCGCAAGGGTATTCTTTTCCACCGGAACCGAATACTGTTCCTCGTCCGGACACAGCTCACGCACACAGACACCGAGCGCATCCGCAACCTGGCAGAGTGTGCTTATATCCGCCTCCCGGATTCCCGCCATGATGTCCAGGAGCGTATTCTCCCGGACACCGGAAAGCGCCGCCAGCCCCGGTATGCTCATATCCATCTCTTTCATTGCATTTAAAACCTTATCACCTGTGCTTAAAATCCCTGTTCCCATTATCGCTCCCTCCTATTCCGTTTTGCTGCCGAAAGAAAATGCCGTGTTTTCTTTCGCCTTTGTAGCTGTAAACTTTGTTTTCACTTCCGCCACCTTTGACTCCAGAACGGAAAACATGGCTTCCACCTGTTCCTCTGTGTAGTCATAGGCCGATCTGTTGGAGAGGTTTTCAATCCGCCCGATTGCGTCAATCGCCTTATTGATACGGTACTCCCCAAGCCGGATAAATTTCTCCGCTTTCGTTTCCTCTGGTTTTCCTGCAGGTGTGTTCTCTGTTACGTTTTCCATAGCTTCATTCATATTTTCGCTCATATCTCTATCCTCCATTTTCCATATGGTTCAGGGCATACAGATTTCTCCGTATGCCCCGTGCTTAAAACCTTTTTTACTTTTTCTTTTTGGGAAATTCCAGCTTCACTTTATACTGTGAGCCTTTGACTTCTTTCCCGTCTTTGGTATAGGAAAAGTCCTCCACGCCCTCCGGTATCAGGTACGCATCATAGCTGCCTTTCTTCCCCTTCAAGCCTTTCACGAGGATCTTTTTACCGTCCAGCAGGCTTTTTACCTGGCTGTCGGTGAGTGCCGCCCCCATTGCCCTGGACACGTTCATGCCGCATTTATTTTTACAGTAAGCGCCGAATTTCCCTTTTACCACATCGCCGCCGCACTTCGGACATTTACCAAAAACTTCCTGTGCGCCGCCCCCGAACATGGATTTCTGTTCGTCACTGATACTGTGGTAAGTCTGCACAAGCCCGTTTACCAGATCGGTAATCCCGTCCATAAACGCCTGCATAGGATATTCCCCCTTTGCCACAAGGGTAAGGGCATTTTCCCAATCAGCGGTAAGCTGTGGGGATTTCACCACGTCAGGAAGCACGGTGATCAGCTTCACCCCGTCCTCCGTAGGGAGCATCTGCTTTTTCTCACGTTTTACGAAACCGTCCTTGACTAACTTCTCAATCACGTCCGCCCGTGTAGCGGGTGTGCCAAGCCCTTTCCGTTCTACATCATCACCCATGTCCTCCGCCCCGGCACGTTCCATTGCCGACAATAAACTGTCCTCCGTAAAGTGCTTCGGCGGCTGCGTAAAATGCTCTGTTACGTTCGTCCGCACTCCCTCAAAAACCATCCCTTCCGAAAGCTCCGGCAGCTTCCTGTCCTCTTTTTCCTTATCTTCCGTGGTTTTATAAGAACGCTTCAGGGCAGCTTCAAAATCTTTCCACCCGTTCCTTATTACAGATTTCCCGGAAACAGAAAAAACAGCGCCGCCACAGTCAAGCTCCGCCCTGACTGTTTCATACTCGTGTTTTTCCCCCGTGGCGCATAGCAGGCGGTTGGCGGCAAGGGAGAGGATTCTCATTTCCCCCTCCGGCACGGTGGCAAGGTCAGCCTTTGCAATCTCCATTGTGGGAATGATTGCGTGGTGGTCTGTCACTTTTTTGCTGTCCATTACCCTCCGGACATCCGGCTCTGCCCCGGACGGTTCTTCAAAGAGGATTGCCTTATAGACCGCCCCAATCACATTTCTTGCAGTATCCTCCATATCGTCCGATAAATACTGGCTGTCCGTCCGGGGATAGGTGACCAGCTTTTTCTCATAAAGGCTCTGCGTATATTCTAAGGTCTGCTTTGCTGTAAATCCAAATATGCGGTTCGCATCCCTCTGTAACGTAGTCAGGTCATAGAGCTTCGGCGGCTGTACGGTTTTCTTCTCTTTTGTGACAGATACAACCGTGGCGGTTTTTCCTTCACTGGCTGCAGCAATGCTTTCCGCCTGTACCTTTTCAGCTATCTTCTCTGTTGCCGCATCCATGCCGCCCGCCAAGATATGCGCCGTATAATACGGCTCTTTCCTAAAATTCCTGATCTTTTCCTCACGCTCCACCAGCATGGCCAGCGTTGGTGTCTGCACCCTGCCGACCTTTAGCACCTTGCCGCCATACAGGACGGTAAAGAGCCTTGTGCCGTTCAACCCCACAAGCCAGTCCGCCCTCTGCCTACACAGTGCGGAGTGGTAGAGGTTATCATAATCGCTTCCCGGCTGCAGGTTCGCAAAGCCCTCACGGATTGCGCTTTCCTCCATAGAGGAAATCCAGAGCCGCTTTATGGGCTTCCTGCACCCTGCCTGGTCATACACAAGGCGGAAGATCAGTTCCCCCTCCCGCCCTGCGTCCGTGGCCTCCACAACTGTGTCAACCCTGTCATTGTGCATCAGGTTTTTCAGCACCTTGTACTGCGCCGCCGTGCCGCTTTTTACTTCCGTCTGCCACTGTTCCGGTATCATGGGCAGGCACTCATAATTCCACTTTTTCCATGCGTCAGAATAGGCATCCGGCTGCGCAAGCTCCACCAAATGCCCGATGCACCACGAAACGAGATAGCCGTTCCCCTCCATGTACCCGTCTTTCCTCTCACCAGCGCCGATCACACGGGCAATCGACTGTGCCACGCTGGGCTTTTCCGTTACCACCAAAACTGCCATCATTCATCCTCCTTGTCCTCAAAAAAATCATCATCGGAACCGTCCTCCGGTTCTTCTTCCTCGTTCTCGTATTCTTCCTCATCTTCCTCGTCCTCATCTTCATCCTCAATGAAGTCCTCTTTCTTTTTGCGGACTACCTTGAAATAATAAGCGCCGCCGATAAAAGCTATGGCAAGTGCTCCCATAAGGATATAGGAAATGAGAGGGTTCTGCTCTGCCTTTTCCTCCGGCTCCGGTTCCTCCGTGCTTTCGGTATCTTCCGTATCTTCCGCATTTTCCGTTTCTTCGGCATTTTCCTCTGCCTGTCCGGTGTCATCCGGCTGTTCCCCGTTATTGTTGGGCAGTGCGCCTTCCTCCGTTGGGATTGCCGATTCCAAAGCTGCGGAATTTTTCGGCAGGATTTCGCTGTTGTCGGAAGCTGCGTTCAGCAAGTCATTTTCCGTGATCTCCGTCAGAAAGTACACCATTTCTTCCTCCCCGTCACGGTCAATGATAAGGTAGAAAACCTTGTCCGATGCGGTCTGTATCGTGTAAAATTCCTTCCCCTGCTCGGACGGTTCTTTTTCTTTCTCCCCGCTTTTCTCCTTTTCTGCCGCCTCCGCAGCGTCAGCTTCTGCCATCGCCTGCTTTTTTTGCTCCGCAAGGCTGTTTCCGGAAACCGTGTTCCCCTCACTGTCCGTCTTGGTATGCTCCGTGACCGTGCCTGTGGCGTTCCCCGGCTTGGTAGCTTCGGCACTCACCGGGAGCTGCTTCGCCGGGTTCTCGTCGCTCTCATCGGCAGGGTCTTTGTAATACGGGTTTTTGGTCTTGTAGACTTCCGACATATTCCCTGCATTGTCCATAGCGGAAATAGTGAAATATTCATAGCCTGCGTCAAACTGCTGTAAACGGATATTCAACGTGCCGTTTGTCAGCTCCGTAAATTCATACCCGTTCACATAGACCGCCTTTGCGCCGGAATCCGTGTCATGCACCTGGACGCTTAACAACCCGTCGCTGACCGCCGCATTGAGCGTGGGCTTCGTGGTGTCAAAGCACCGGACAGCCCTGCTCCGCTCGTATGTATTGCCTTTCTGGTCTGTAACCTGCACATAGACGGTGCAGTTCTCCGAAATCTCCAGCTTCTTTTCTTCCGTCACGTCCGTCCAGCTCCCATTCTGCCCGACTTTCGCCTGAATCTTTGCCAGTTCAAAGTTCCCCGTATGTGCCGTGTCGGACACGGAAAATGTCACCGCTGCTTTCTCGTTGTACCACCCGCCTGGACTGTTGATATGGATTACTACATTCGGTGTCTTATACTTACAATCCTTATAATCGGCGGCGCATACCGCACAGTTTTTGTCAGAATCATAAGCGCTGCATTTTTTCTCACAGGTACATTCCGGCTCCGACACTTCATTTCCCGAAACGGTTCCGTCCTCCGGTTCTCCCTCTGCGCCGCTTTCTGTCTGCTCCTCCGAATTTCCCTCCGTGCTGCCCTCTGTTTCCTGCTCTGTTATTTCCTGATCTGCTGTTTCCTGTTCCGTAAAGTTTTCCCCTGTGGCGTTTTCTGTTTCTTCCTCAGAACCATTCTCCAAGCTGTCCTCTGCCCTCGCATCAATGGCATTGTTCCCGTTCATGGAAAACGCCGCCGCAGGCATACAGAATAATACTGCGGACAACATGAGCGATAGCACCGCCCTATAACGTAATTTCATTTTTCTGTTCATGGTTTCCTGCCTCCCTTTCTGTCTGCTGTTGCTGTAACTGTTCCTCCTGCTCTTTTTTGCGGAGCAGGCTTAAAATTTCTTCCTCGCTGACTTTATTCAGCAAGATCAGGTGTTCCAGAGAGATTTTATTCTTTTCAATGAATTTCATCTTCTCCGCATCCTCTGCCATCTGTAACTGGCTCTCCAAATCTTTCTGCTTCTCCTCCAATTCCACAAGCTGCTTCCTGACTTTGGAAAGCTCCTTTATAATCCGTTCCTTTGTCACATTTGCTCTCCTTTCCGCACTGAAAAAATGCTTTTTTAATGTCTTAAAAAGTCTTACATTTCAAGCGCTTTTGTGCTAAAATAATAAGACAGTAGAAAGTCTTGAAATTTCACTCCCATATTGTCAAACTTCATTATCAACAGACAATTATCCCTTAATTTAATCTTCCAAACGCATAAAAATGGCTCTGCCAGTAGGACGAGTTGATGTTTGCGTAACTGATTGGATCTCCGCAATGGATCATCGTTCCATTCCCGCAGTAAATCCCCACATGGCTCACCGCACCGGCTGAATTATAAGTGCCTGTGAAAAAGATAATGTCACCCGCTTTTGCATCCACCGCCGAAACCGGAGTACACTGGTCATAAATACCCTGTGCCGTAGTCCGTGGCAGGTTATGCACCCCGCTGTTGGTGAATACCCAACAAACAAAACCGGAGCAATCGAAGCTTGTGGACGGACTTGAACCGCCCCATACATACGGATAGCCTAAATATCTTGCGGCTTCCTCCATAAGCGCCTGCACGGTTGCATCGTCATAGGAATCCGGCGGTATGGCGTTTCCCCCGCCGCTGCCCGGCGCACCTGCTTCTCCGTAGAGCGTTCCTTCCCCTGCCTCAAAATAAAATAGCGGGTTATAATACTCCCCGTTATACTGGCATTCGATATGCAGGTGGCTTCCGGAGCTGCTCCCCGTGTTCCCCGTTGTGCCTATGGTATCCCCATGTTTCACCGTCTGCCCTGCACTGACGCTTAATGTGTCCATGTGGGCATATTTGGTACAGTAGCCGTTACTGTCCTCGATCACGATATAATTCCCGTAATAGCTGTCATAGGCAGCGGCTGTGACTGTGCCGTCCATTGCCGCAAGCACGGTGGTTCCTGTCGGCACGGCTATGTCAACGCCCCGGTGGAGCTGTTCCACCCCTGTCACCGGATTGATGCGGTAGCCGTAATAACTGCTCACATAATTGTACCAATACAGATTTAATGGCGTATAAAACTGCTGTGTCAGACCGTGGGTTTCATTATAGAGCGCATAGATTTCTTTCTGCTCGCTGTCCATGTGTCCGGCAGCCACCATTTTTAAGTCTTTGGCAGTCAGCGTGACCTCCAGTATGGTTACGGTGTATTCTTCTTCCTCCTCGTACTCATATTCCTCCTCTGTTTCCTCCCCCGTCACCGGGTCTGTGACAGTGTGCGTGCCTGTTTTGGTCACTGTCCTTGTCCTCGTTTCCGTTGTCGGGTTTAAGGTCAGCTCATACATTTCGTCAAACAGGCTTTCAATCTCCTCCTGCACGTCCGCCGCCGTAAATTCCATATGGACTGCGGAGAGGTAACTGATGAGCGCAAACGGGTCATGCCCGATTGGAGCAAGGTTATAGCGGTATTCATCATAATCCGGGTAATCTGTTTCTATGGAATCAATCTCTTTCTGCAATTCCATTTCCAGCTCCGAAAATGCTAAATCCGCAGCGTCAATCTCTGCCGGAACACTCATATAGCTTCCTGCCAGCGTAGCACTCATCCCCTGTGAGAACATCGCCCCGCAGGACGACACGGAAGTCATAATCATAATGAGCAGGAGCGCAAACGCCCCGACTGTAATAAGGAGGGAAGCGTGTTTTGCCGCTATCTCCTGCACTTTCTTCGCTACGGCTGTGGTGAAACTGGCGGATTTTACAGCCGCTTCCTTTGTATTCTTCGCCGCCTGCCCCGCACGCTTTGCCTTTGCGTACTCACGCTTGATGCGCCGCTTCTGCAACCGTTTCTGGAGCTGCTTCTTTAAAGTCTTTTCCTGCATATCCGGGTTTTCTTCCAAAAACTTCTGGTAGCGGAAATTCACTTCCTTTTTAAATTGCTTTTTCTCCAGCTTCGCCACTTTCCCACGCCGCCGCTGTTCCTTATTCTTGTAATGCCGCTTCACAAAGCGGTAAACATCTTCGGCTCTCTGCTCCGTCTTGTGTGCGCCCTCCACGCCGGAGTTTTCCTTTTCCACTTCGGCAACCTTGCCGTGCGCAAAGTTTGTAAACTCCGATCCGGTTCTGCCCGCCATCCTCTTTACCGGGCTGTCCTCCTGAAAAGGCTTCTCCTTTACCACGGCGGTCAGCACATACTTTGCCCTGCCAGATTTTTCATCAAAGACACGTTCTAAGGAATATTCCTTTTTCTTCGGCAGCTTCTTCCTTGCGGCTTGGGTCTTTCTCCCGGCTTTCTCCGCTTTCTTTTGCAGCTTTTCCAATTTCTTGCTGCCCTGAAATTCCGGTTCTGCGCCATCGGTAAAGGAACTGTTTTCTGTAAAAGTGTTATCCTTTGTCTGGAAATCATGCCCGGAATCATGCTTTTTCGTGCGTTCCCTGTCCTGATGTTCCCGCCTGCGGTATCTGCCCTTTTTTTCGCTCCGGTGGTAAGTATCCCTGCGGCGGTAATCGTCCTTAAATTCCTTTGTATCTCCGGCCTGCTCGCCGCCATCCTCCATAAAAGCGTTCTGCTCTGTAAAGACATTCTGCTCTTTGGAAAAACTGCTTTCTGTCTTACCGTCAGCATTGCCACCGTCAGGTTTCTCTTTCTTTCCCGCAAAACTGTTTTCTCTCTGGAACTGCTTTTGCTGCCTGTGCTTTTTCTGACTGGATTTTGTTTTCTCCCCTGTATTTTTCCGTGTATCACTCTGAAAGCTGCTACGATTATCCCACACATCGGCATAGTCCGGTCTGCCCTCTGGCTTCGGTCTGTTCTGCTTTGCGGAATAATCAGCGTCATGTACAAACGGTTTTGCCTGCCCGGACTTCTGGACATCATGTCCAGAAGTGGTATCGGCATCCCTCGGCTGGTGTGCGCCGGACTGCTTCTGTTTCGCTCTTTTTGCGCCAGTATCTTCCTTTGCGGAACTCCTGCCGGCAAAAGCGTTTTTATCCTCCGCAAACTCAGCCCGCTGTTTCTTCTTTTTTTCTGCCATTAAAATTCCTCCATATCTACCTGTTGCTGTCAGCCTCCCTGATCCTGTCCTGCGATGCCTCAAACCACTTTCTTTCTATCTCCGCCCCGATAAACCGCCGTTTTGTTTTTATGCACGCTTCCCCCACCGGGCAGCTTCCCATGAACGGGTCAAGGCATACCTCGCCCTCCAGTGTGGAGCATCTGACCAGATGCTCGATCATAGGTACTGGCTTCTCCGTTGGGTGCCGCTTATCCCTCCCTCTCGGCAGTCTGGCTTCCAGAACCGTTGAGCCTGTAAAGCGCAGCTTCCGGTATCCGCCTTTCCGGTACATGGCGATAAACTCCGCACGTTTCGGGTAATAGGACGAGGGTACTGTCATTTTCTTATCCATCACCAGCAGCTCACAGAATGTAAAGCCGCTGTCCATGCAGGCTGTGTGGATTGGGAAGATATTCCGGTCATTGCTCATCACATAAAAATATCTCTCATTCTTCAATATCCGGTACACCTCCGGTATCCATCTGCCAAACGCTATGTGTTCCGTGCTGAATCCGCAGTTGGAGAATACCTCCCCGCCTTCATAATTGAGCTTCCCGTTCTTCATTCCCCCTCCCGTCAGCTCAAACGGCGGGTCAGTAAAAACCATATCCACGCTGCTGTTTTCCATATCCCCCGCAACGTCTAAAAAATCGGCATGGTACAGTATGGCATTTCCCGCCATATATGCGGCTGCAGTTCCTTTTCCCATATCCTCACCTCCGTCCAGCTGCCAGCCCTTCCGCCTGCTTTCCTTTCCTCATATAGTTCGGGTCATAATCCTTAAAATCTTTCACAGAATGGAACAGCCATTTGTTATTTACCCACCTCTGCATCCGCCGTGTTTCCTCCGGCGCTGTCGGCTTTTCATATATCATCACATACGGGTCATACCCCATGTCACGCAGCGTATAAATGCGATATAAATCCTGTTCATGGGTGCTGCCGTAGTTGGTAAGGACGTAGACACGCCTTTTCCGCTTGTCCTTTACCGCTGTCAGTTCCAAAAATTTCTTAAAATACGGTATCAGGTCATCCTCCGGGTTATCCCATGCGAAATGCAGCATTTTTGTATGGATTTTATTCAATAACGCCGCTTTCTCCGGCGTAACCAGCCGCACGTCCAGCCCCTGCGTAAAGTCCACCTCCGCCCCGCTGTCCGCAAGCTGCCCTAAGAGCCGCTCCCAATCCGGGCAGGCTAAAATATTGGCATCAAGGAGCTTGATCTCTTTTTCGCCGCCCCAAAATTCATCCAGGTCAGCTACCGCAACCGTCTTTCTGCCCTCCTTCTCCCCCACAATGCAGAACCCGCACCCACGGGGGCATCCTCTGGAAAGGAAGCTGTAGGCTGTGCCTGCAAACTGCGGGTACAGCCCGTAGTCCGGGTGCGTATGCTCCACAATATCCGGCAGCTTATTGTCAAGACCATACCCTGTGCCGCCTTTTATGACATGGTAAGCCTTTACGCTCCCCGCGTAATCTTTGGAATAGGTGTCCGTGAATACCCTGCTCATATAAACAATGTCATACCACTTTTTATCATCGTACCATTCCACCGTATCGCCCCTTGCTTTATGGTAAGCGGACAGCTTCATCAGGCAGAGGTTGGGGAAACGGTGTCCGTCCACGTCAATCAGCCCGATCTTCACTCTTTTTCCCCCTGTTTCACGCTTTCTTCCGGTTTCGTGTTCATCACCCTGAAAGTCTTTGTATCAGACGGGTACTTATCCACGAATGGGATTACCACGTTGTCAAACAGGATAAGCCCGCTTCCCGGCTCGGAGTTGGTCACATGGGCAAGCTGCTTCTCCGACAGCCCTAACTTGTCAGCAAGTATCGCCTGGTCTTTTGCGTTCTGGTTCAGCAGATAGACAAAATCGGAGTTGCCGAGAATCCCCTCGATTTCCTCCGATTTCAAAAAATCGCCCACGTTCTGCGTCAAGCCTGTCGGTATGCCGCCCCATTTCCGGAACCTTTTCCAGATCTCCACGGAATAGATTGCTGTCTGCCTTTCCTTTAAAAGCAAATGGAATTCATCACAATAGTACCTTGTGGCGATCTTCCTCTCCCGGTTCTGCGACACACGGTTCCAGACCGCATCCTGCACGATCAGCATCCCAAGCTCTTTGAGCTGGTTCCCTAAATCCCTGATGTCAAAGCACATGATACGGTTCTGGGAATCCACGTTTGTGCGGTGGTTGAAATAATTCTGAGAGCCATGCACATATAAAACAAGGCTGTTGGCGATCCGCACCGCCTTTTTCTTGGCTTCCTGCCGTAATTCCGGCGCAACGTCCTTCGGCTCATACTTTAACAGGGCGTTATATAAATCTTCCAGTATAGGCATATTCTCCGGCATGGGATTTTCAAAATAATCATCATAGATATGCTTGATGCAGGTGTCGATGATGCCCTTTTCGTCATTCTCCAGACCGTTTTTCCCTCCGGCAATCAGATCACACAGGGTAATGATAAAATCCGATTTCAGCTTTAACGCTTCCCGGTCATTCTTGTGGGAAAGCTGGATATCCATCGGATTCAGATAGTCTTTTGAATTGGTGGCGAGCCTTACCACCTGCCCGTTCAGAGCGCCTACAAGGGCAAAATACTCGCCCTCCGGGTCACAGACAATAATATCGTCCTCCGTCATAAGGAAACAGGATAAAATCTCCCTCTTTGCGGAAAAGGACTTCCCGGAGCCGGGTGTGCCGAGGATTACCCCGTTGGGTGTCCGCAGCTTTTTCCGGTCTGCCATGATCATGTTGTTGCTGAGTGCGTTCAGGCCATAGTAGATTGCCGGGGCAGGCATGAAAAGCTCCTGCGTACAGAACGGAACCAAGATCGCCGTACTCTTTGTGGTCAGCACACGCTCAATCCCCGTATCGTTGCAGCCAATGGGCGCACTCGCCATCAGCCCCTGCTCCTGTAAATACTGTAAGCACCGCAGGTTGCAGTTCGCCTGCTGGATAATGCCGGACACCCTCTGTGTGATGTTCTCTAACGCCCGCTTGCTCCTGCCATAACAGGTAATAAGGAAAGTCACTTTGAGAATCTTCTGGTTGCTGGTGTTCAGATCGTCAAGCAGTTCCAAAGTGTCTTTTTCGTAGGTGATAATGTCCGTGGGCAGAATGTCCATGTCATAACCGGAGCGTACCGCCTTCTTCTGTTCCTCAATCTTCATTTTCTGGATATTGGTGAGCGCCCCTTTTAGCATCTTGATTGCCTTCACCGGGTCCATCGTCTGCATATGGAGCGTGATCGTCAGGTTATCATCAATGTCAAGGAGCTTCTTTAACAGCTCGTCATTGAACCTGGGCGCAATGATGTCGAGATAATGGACGCTCCCGTACATCCTCCCCGACTTAAAGCGGCTTGGGTAACGGAAGTCAAACCCCGGAGGGGCTATGTAGTCCTTCACGCTCTTTCCCGACTCCGACAGTTCCTTAAAAGAAAAACGGAAAGGCTCCATTGTGTCCTGGTTGAAATACTCATGCAGGACACGCAGGCGCTCCTTCCCGTCAAGGCTTCTGGCATGGGTGCCGAGGTTTAGGAAATTTTTGATAACATCGGCTTCTATGCTGCCCAGTTTCGCCTTTGCCTCCTTGTACCCCTTACACTCAATGCCAAAAATAAGGTATTTTGATTTAATAATCCCGTTATTCCCCTTTGCCGCCTGTTTCTTCAACATCTCCGTGTATTCCTCACGAATGTCGTCAAAATCATCGCCCTGCAGGGGAATGTCAAACTGGTCAATCAGCGTCTGCTCGTTGACCTGCCTGTTGAACAAAAACAGCTCAAACCGTATGGACGGGTCAAAGTAATTGATGAGCCTGCTGTACTGCTCCAGAATCTCTCCCTGATCCTCTATCTCCAAAAGGTCATAGTTGATGTCAAAAAACTCGACCATCTTTGTGTAACAGCCGGAAGCCACCTGGCAGATGCCGTCACGGTACATCTTTTTGAACGTGATTGTTTTCTGCGCCGTGTCCGGCTTTTCCTGTTTTCTGTCATTCCCGGCAAGGGTGTTTTTTAACTCCCGCAACCGTTTCTTTTCTGAAAAATTAAGCCCCGTTTTTGGCGTGGCTTTGCTGCCCTGCGGCTTTTTCTTCAAGATAACGCACCTCCTTCTTTAATTTCTCCCGTTCCTCCAACTGCTTGTAGAGGTTTTCCGATTTATAAGGGCGGATTCCCGGCGTGAGCAGCTTCTGCCGTACCATGAAGTACAGAATCTTCTCTGCCGGGAACCCGTCTTTTTCATACATAGCCAAAAAGAAAAACGGCAGCATGAGGGCTACCATGATGAGCGCCGAAGCCTGTGTTCCCAATACTCCCTTTGTCACAAGGTAAAAAGGGATTCCCACCGCCGCTGCGCCGCCGAAGCAGATGAGCTGGCGTCTGGTAAGGTTCATTGCCACCTTTGTCTTGATGCCGCTTAAATTTTTGGGCACTGCTACCGATATTGCCATAAGCATTGTGACCGGAAATTTTTACATTCCGGCGTTTCCTCCTTCCTGCTGATATTAAAATCCGGTCTGTCTAATGGGCATTCAGCACACTTTTGGCAAGCGAACCTGTCTTGAACAGGCTGAAGCACAGGATAACGGTATATGCCGCCACCGACCAGAGCGCCGTGTGCAGGTTCCCCGCCACCGCAACACTGGCAACAAGTACCGAATAGATGCCCACACAGACCATAATGAAAAATCCCTGAAACGCAAGGGCGCAAAGCCCTTTGATATAATTGTTGCCGATACTTCCCCACTCCCGGTTGCTCAAAGTGGCAAAGGGAACCGGGGCCACTGAAATATAAAGGTATATCTCTATCATGCGCCCATACAAAACGACGGTGATGAGGACGGACATGATTTTCATACACAAGCTGACGATCATGGTTTCTATCCCAAGCCCGATCAGTTCGCCAATGCCCATAGTGGAAAGCTGGTTATTAAACATGGTGGTAAGCGTGGACGTCACGTCAATGCTCGTGGAGCCTGATATGACGCCCGCCGCATTGGTCACGATATGGTTGCCCACGTCGAAAACCGCCATTGTGATGTCAAAAGTCTTGCTGAGTAACATCACGGCGATACACGCTTTCACGAGGTAGCGGAAAAAGAACTCGCTCCCTACCTCGTGCATATTGTTTTTGTCCATTACCATTGTTATCAGTTCATAACACAGGATTGCGCTGATGATAAGCCCCGCTATGGGTATCATGACATTCTCTGAAAGGTTCCGGATCATGGAAAAAATACTGCCATTCCATGCGCTGGGTGTCTGCCCGACTTCCCCGGCAATCTCGCCCACTTTTGTATTCACGTCCGTGAACATCGTGCTGAGGTTGTCAAGCACCCACCCTTGCAGCATTTCCTTTATAAATTCAGTGATTTTGTCAATGATCGCCCCCATGATTTAGGAGAACAGTGTTGTAAGCTGTGGAATCACCGTCTGTGCCACAATTACAATACCGCCGCCCGCCATCAACTGCTTGATCCCCTGGCTTTTTGCCCCAGGGTTATCATTCCCATATCCCTCAAGCAGATTGATAACGCCCCATACTGCCACGCCTGCGCCGATTGCTGTTACGACTGTCTTTAATCCTGTTACCGCTGTTGTGAAAAAACTCATTTTTCTACCTCTTTCTTTCCTTAAATTTGATTTTTTGATAAAGAAAGAGCTTTGATATGTAAATCCCCCGCCCTTTGTGGTACAATAAGGGCAGGGGAATCCTTTTGGAGAACCCCGTGCGGGCATCCGGTACATTCTGTTTGGCGATAGGCTGTGCCGGGTGTCCTGTTTAGTCCGTTCCCAAAGTACATACAAAACTCCTGATTTTGGCTTTATGCCAAAGGTTTACAAGTTCCATATTCAGTTGTCGTTTTGCACTTCTGGACACAATGTCCAGAAGCCGCTATTTAGTTGTAGTTGGAGAATTATCCTCCTGCCCGCTGACTTCCCCGCAGTCAAACGCTTCATCCACCTCTGTATTTGGAGTAACTTTCATGTGCTGCAGATGCTTCACATAGTCCTCAATGTCAAAGGTGTTTTTCGGGTCATAATCGGACAGCTCTTTGTACCTGCTATGCTTCGTTATATCGAATTTATCCGAGAAGAATGGTCTGACGCCTCTAAGCTGCATGATACATTTCCCGCCGTCCATGACCGCAATCTCATCCTGGCTCATCAGCGCCTTCCCGGTCTTTTGGTAATTCAGACCGTAGGACTGTGATGTACCCCTTGTGTCGGAAGTGTTGTAAAGGTCAATGGTTTCCTTTCCTAAAACATCTTCCAGCTCTTTCAGCGTGGTCTTTTCCTTCCCTCCGAGGAATAAGGTGGTGTCACAATTCCCTTCGATTGTGTCAGCGTTGTCCTTATAAATCGCCTTTAGCTGAGATTTTGACTGTAAAATGATAGATGCCGATATTTCCCTGCTCCGGATTGTGGCGATCAGCTTCTCAAACTGCGGAATCTGCCCGATGTTCGCAAACTCATCCAGCAGCATCCTCACATGAATCGGAAGCCTGCCGTTATAAACATCATCCGCCTTGTCACAGAGCAGGTTAAAGAGCTGCGAATACATGATCGACACCACGAAATTAAATGTGGCGTCCGTATCTGAAATAATGACGAACAATGCTGTTTTCTGTTCCCCAAGCGTGTCAAGTTCCAGATCGTCATACTCCATAAGGTCACGCAGCTCTTTAAATAGCGATAGGTAATCCTTTGATGTTATCTCCGGATTTTCCCCCGCCCTAAACCGGGCGTGAACCTTTCAGCTCAC
>NZ_CALPCY010000063.1:0-24529 GCF_943193115.1 Otoolea muris | reverse complement strand
ATGGGGCAGATGCCTGCTGCCGCCACGTTTTCGTACGGTCAGCGCAGCAGGTGCGCAGACCTATCTGAACTGTTACAGATGGCCCCGTGAATCGTAACAATTTGGGGAATATACTCTTGCCGGAGGCGAAAAATTGTGATATAGTTAGTATAGAAAAGGGAAAGCCAGAGAAGCGGCCTACCCTTAATATGATGCTATTACGGATTATACATCAATCTGCAAGCCGTCACTATTGGTGGTAGTGGCGGCTATTTTCTGCCCTTAAAGATTGTATAGCACAATCCAATGAGGGCGCAAATGAATATTCCAGTCTGGATCAGATCCTGATATGTAATATACATTGGCAATCCCTCCTTTCTTTCGTCTGGAGGGGCAGCCCCTCCGAAGATGGAGGGTAAGCCGCCTTGTGGCTCTCTGTTTTCCCATACGTTTACTATATCATATGTCCTGCAATCCGACAATACAATTGGATAAAACGGTGAAAAAAGAACGGAAGCAAGCTCCGCTCTTTTTCCCGGTCTTCTTATTTTTTAGACATGAATCTTGAATCAACCGAACTTGACATCCGTGTCAGCCGCGCGTCTGCGAAATGCCGCCGGTTTTCAGAAAGATCCGATTATTTTTCCATCCCTGCCGCCAAACGGGCCTTCCGGTTTAAGTTCAGCAAAAGGAACGCGGACACAAAGCCAATGGCAGAGAGTACGGACATGGCAATAAAGCAGTTCATATATCCCTTTAATGGCGTGGCGGTTCCCGCATATTTATCCACCATGCTGCCGGAAAGCGTATAGAGGAAAATCTCCGGCGCATAGGTACACAGGGATATCACGCCCGAGGCGGTTCCTGCCAGGCGTTTGGGAACCATGACCTCATCGATCGTCGCAAAATACAGCGCCTTGATTGCATAGAGGCAGAGGCCGTACACGACAAAGGTCGCGACGATCAGCGGAATGGACGACTTCCCGGCCGGGATCACCACATAAGCCAGGGCAAAGACGGTCATGCCGATAAAACCGAACTGGATGAACTTGATGCGGCTGCCCAGCTTATCTGCGATATAGCCGGCCGCAAACGCGCCTAACATCATCATCATATAGGTGCGCACTACGGAGAGCGTTGCAACTGTGGAATCCGGAATCTCAAAAGCAGCGGAAAGATAAGCCGTAACATAACCGTGGAAAATCAGGGCAGAGTAGTTACAGATACCTAACAGGCCGCACAGCCACACGCGCGGCATCTTCACAACCTCCATAAAATCCTTCATGTTTAATGGATTTGCTTTGGCCGCCGTTTCCTCTGCGGCCTTTGGCGCCGGCTTATCGTTTTCCATGAACACAAGGCAGAGTACGCCGGCTATAAGCATCAGGACCGAGTAGTACATGATCGCGTTCTGCATTCCGCCGATGCTGTCCGCGGCCCATGAAAAGACAGCCACAGAGCCAAAGGCGGCGATGGTGCCGATAAGGCCCCGCCCGCCCTCAAGCAGGCCAAATAGACGCCCCTGTTCCTCCGCCTCGCCCAGACGGTTGATGGATTTTACCATAGCGGCCCAGAAGGTGAATACGGTAGTGATGGCGAAAATCGCATGGATCACCACCAGCCATATAAAGCTGGGCATGGTCCAGAACCAGAAGCCGGCCAGCGCCGTACCGATACAGGAGAAGACAATCAGCGTCTTGCAACTGAACTTATCGGCCAGGATGCCTCCGGGGAAATAACAGATAAAGTTGACGATACCATAAGCGGACATGATCAGCCCTAACTGCGTGGCGTTTGCGCCTGTGGCCTCCATCAGGGGAGCCATGTACGTTTCCCGAAGATACGGGAGCTTGGTAATGATTCCTCCCGCAAACGCTACCAGGATGAGCGTCATCCACTTGTTGCCTGCGCGTGCTTTTGTCATTGTGATACCTCCTTTTTATATGATGTACTCCCGAAATTTCAGCGCGGCGGGATTCCGGGGTACATGAATCACATACTCTGACGCGTCAATACGGTCAGAGCCGTTCCTCTTTATCAGCGGCCGGGACTCCATCCGGCCAGAGAGTCACGACATATTCATAAAATTGTTTCGCATACTGGTACTGCCGCATCTCATATGCGCCGTACCGGACTCCCATCCGGCTCTTATACTCACACCAGTTGGTCCATAAAAGCCCGGCGGCGGCCACATAGCAGTAGATCTTCTGCCGGATGATTTCCGGGCAGAGGCCGTCAAAATAAAAATCAATGGTCTGATCGATCTGCTCCTTATCATAATAGGCATAGATACAGAACATGGCAATATCCAGGTGCGGATCGCTCACCCCGGAATACTCCCAGTCAATCAGGCGCACCTGCTCGCTCCCGTCCTCCTGGCGCACAAACAGGAAATTGTCATACACAGAATCGATGTGGGAGAGGCATTCCTCCCTTGGGCAGGCTTCAACACGGCGCAGCAGCTCGTCAACATGGCGGCGCGTTAAGTCATAGTCGGCAAAGGGCATGGAATCCTGCCTCAGCTCCTCATAGTAATCCAACTGGGCGCGCAGATCAAAGCGGAATTCCAACTGTAGCTGCTGCTGGTGGAAACGCCGCAGATGGCGCATGCAGGCCGCTACCTCTTTCGGGTTTTCCGGATCGCACGCCCGGGCCTCGGTCCAGAACTCCGTAACCTTGTAGCCAGTCTCCGGATTTAAGTAAATCACCTTGTCGGAAATATCCATCCCTGTGCTGGCCAGGGCCTTGTAGACCGCGCTCTCCTTCTGGCGGCTCACCAGCTTTCTGGTACCCTCTCCGGGGGAACGCATCAGATATTCTTTTCCTTTGCAGGAGAAATGCATCAGATGATTGGTCATGCCGCTTGACAGGGCGTGGATATCCGTAACCTCCCCGGCCGGGACATCAAACAGCTCGCAGATAAGGGCCATGCGCCGGCTCTCCAGATGCTTTGACTCGCTGTCCAGAACGCGCAGATCCTCATATGTATTCACCGGCACGACCAGCATCCCGGTAATCACATTGGCATAGCCCGCCAACTGACTGCCAGGCCCGATAAGAGCTCTCTCCCATCCGGCATGCCGATACTCCGGGTCAGCGCAGAGCTTTTCCAGATTGGCGCGCGCCATGGCCGCGTCATCGGCGCACAGATAAGCAATCCCGCACATCGCATTGCCGCCGTCCGCCTCCACCAGCTCCATCTCCCGTGTCACGCGGACGATACTGCTGTCGTCATAATAGCTGCGCACCGCATACCAAGAGCTGTACTCCGAACGGCTGAACAGGCTCTCGCCGCACCACACATTCCCGTCAATCACATAACAGTTATTCAGAAGGTCAGCCGCGCAGTTCAGGGAATGAAGGCTGTCTCCCTCCGCCCACCGCGGGTTATCGATCAGCTCCACATTATAAAGGCCGGTCAGATATTCAAATTTCTCCTTCTGATACCCGACCACCACAGCGATATTGTAGATACCGGTGCGGTGAAGCTGATTAATCAGCCGCTCGATCAGGGATTCCCCGCCGATGGTCATGAGCGCCTTGGGCGTGCTGTTGATCGGCACCATCCGCTTTCCCGGCCCGGCCGCAAGGATAACAGCCTGGCGGGGCGCATTGCGCCGGAACATTTCGATCGTCTTTGGCGTGAGGAAATAGTCCTCTGCCAGATACCCCTCCCCGATCAGATACTTTAATGAAGCGCTGACAAGCCCAAGCGGATACCCCGTCTGCGCGGCCACCTCCCTCTGGGTGGCACAGTGCCCCCGTACCACTGTGGACAATACAACATAGTCAATTTTTTTCACGCAATTCTCCTTTCCGTTTACAGAATCCCGATGCCCTCCCCCGGCAGAAGGAACAACAGACGTCAAAGCGCCTGATATCAGCATGGCGGTTCCTCTGTTTCATCAAATATTGGAAAATTCTTTCCTTAATATATGAATATTCTACTAAAAAATAGAATAAATTTCAACAAAAATATTAGTTTTATGTAAAATCCGATAACAGATTATAACCGTCCAGATAACCTGGGAACGGCTTCCGGGAACATGCAGAAAAAGCCGCCCGGACAGCCGGGCGGCTTATGTGTATCAAACCGGAATCAGACGCCCGCCTTACGTGAAAACCGTATGGCTCTTTCTGTATCCGTCGTTATCCTTCTGCTTTAATTCTCTCTCTACCTGCGCGAGCTGTGATTTTAAGCGCTCCGCCTTTTTCGGATCCTTTTCTGTTGCGACCTTTTGCTCCAGCTCCTTTTTCTTCTTTTTCAGCTTCTCGATCTCCCGGTCCACCTTATCCGTGTTTCCCGTACATTTTTCCACCTTCTTCTGAGACGCTTTTCCGGATTTTTCCGCTTCCTTCGATTCTTTCTCCTCTTTCGGCGAATCCGCTTTCTTCATCTCATCCGCCTCAAGCGGCTCTGTCTTTTGGCCGGGAATATACGTATCCCTGTCCGGCTTGGGCGGCGTTTTGCTGTCCGCGGCAGAGCTTCCCCCTTCATCCCCCATCCTGTCCTTACGCCCCGGCGCCAGCTCGCTCACTCCGTCGCGGCCCTCAAGCGGCTTCTCCCTGGCCTCTTCCTGTTCCTTCAGCCTCTGTTCGCGCATCCTCTCCAACTGGGCATACTGCTCCATCCGGCTGTTTTGCATATTCTGAATCCTCATACGCATCCTCCTTGTAAACTCCGGGATCCGGCGGCCATATCCCCGGATACCCCGCCGCACCCTAAACTACGGTTTACCTGTATTCTAACGGTTTCACAGGAGGCTATCAACCGAATTGATGCAGAATGCGGGCGGGGTGTTGTAAAAAACATGCTCTAATATCCAATTAAAATATTTACGAAAAACCGCTCCCCTCTCACAAAAATCTCCGCCGTCCCGCCGCAGCCCGCAGCGGCCCGCCTGATATTCGCAATCCCTGTCCCCGGGCGAAACGGCGTTTCCCCGCTGAAACCGTTTTCAACGGATAAAAGCCACATCCTCCCCTGGAAGACGCTTTTCACCGTGATCTCCCTGTGCGCCTTCAGCTCCCGGCAGGCGCATATCGCGTTGTCCAGCGCATTGGACAGGATCGTACACAGCTCCATATCGCCCGCGTTTTCCGGAAACGGCGCTTTGAGTGAGACGGTAAGGACAATGCCGCATTTCCCCGCCAGGGCCGCCTTCTCCTCCAGGAGGACGTCGATGACCGGGTTCCCGCTTACGTACGGAAAGGAAAGGCCCGACGAAACGCCTTCTATCTCTCCCAGGTATGCACTGGCCCTGTCAAACTCTTTTTTTTCGAGCAGGCCCCTGACGACGGCCATATGATTTTTGATATCATGCCGTAAAGAGCGCGTCGAGTCGTAAAACCCTCTGGCCTCCTCCACATATTTTCTCTGGAAATTAATCCGCTGCTCTGACACAGCCAGCCGCGCGCCGAGAAACGCGCTTTCAGACAGCATCGTCCTGAGATGAAGGACGCTTAACAGGCTGGCCGCGCCCGCAAGCTGAATTATAAGAAGCCGCGCATCCGTCCGGAAAAAGGCGGCGCTGATCCGCTCTGTGGACATCGTATTTCCGTAAAATGAATGCACGATCCACTCGCCTGTCACGGCAATCGCGGCAACCGGGACGAGCAAAGGAGCATGAAACGTATCCTGACATATCTCGCGGGCGCGGCCGGACACACAGCGCGCGGCGCGGCTGCACAGCAGTGAAAGCCCCAGGGCGGCCAGATCCGAGCTGATCATAAAAAGCCGGCCCGCTGTCAGGGACATGGCGTCCAATAAATACGGGGCCAGAAGCATGCTGGCGGAATTTGACGCGCCGTAGCAGAGCTGTACCATAGCCCCTGTCAGCAGCGCGCAGAAAAATGAATGCTTCCTCTCCGCCCCTTTTCCCAGGACGCCGTACAGGCAGAGCACGGCCGTAAAAACAGCCCCCCTCATCCATAACGGAACCGGCAGCCAGCAGGCCCCGTAACCGCACAGCCAGAATAAAAAACGCCAGGCCAGGGAGGCCCGTCCCCCCGTCGCCTGGCCAAAGCATACAAATCCTGCCGCCATCTCAAAGCCCGCTGAGATAAACGGATATACCTCCTCAATCATCACACCATTCCTCTATATAGCTAAAATATTCTTTGTTAAACGTTTCACTGTATGTGCGCGAAATCGGAATCACATCCCGGTTGTCCATCATAAGCTCTCTTCCATGTGCGACCCCCGCTATATGGTCGCTGTTTACAATATAACTCCTGTGGCACCTGCAGAAGCGACCGTCCAGCCGTTCCCGCATACGCTTGAGCTGATCGTAATACTCGATATCCCTTCCATCCGTCAGGCGCAGATGGATCTTACGGTTTATCACCTCAGCGTATATAATATCATGAAACAGAATCACGCTCCATTCCCCGTCATGGCGTATCAGCATACGCCCCTCGTAACGGTTGCGGAAGGACATAAGGATCCGCTTCATCGTATGCTTAAATTCCTCCTCATCAAGGGGCTTTAAAAGATAGTCAAAGGTTTCCACCTTAAAGGCCCGGTACACATCCTCCTCCGAAACGGTGATAAACACAACATGGCCCTTAAAGCCCTTTGCGCGCATTCGTTTTGCCGTCTCAACCCCGTCCGGGCCCTTCATCTTGATATCCAGAAAGATAACGTCAAACTTCTCTCCGCTCTCAAGCATCTTAAGCCCGCTCTCATATTGCAGCAGGGAGAGATCCATATGGTTGGCCGCCATATAGTTTTTTATCTTTTCTGATATCAGCTCAAGCATGTACGCCTCATCGTCGCATATCCCAATCCGGATCATTTTATTCTCTCCTTTTCATGTGTGATTGCATGCGGCAGCATTGATTTTGCCCATAAAATCGCTTATACTATATATCATAAAACGATGGAGCGGGGGCGATGCCCTCAAAAAAGGAGGCACTATGGCAAATTTTAACACAGATTCCCAGTCACAGGCGATCCCGGAATATGCCAGCAAGCTGCGCCACAATATCATCCGGATTCCTGAAGAGGCCCGGCGGGCCAGCGGCATCCTGATCTTCGGACGCCGCCTTAAAGCCATGATCTTTTCCACGGATCCGGCCATAATCCGCAACTGCGATGCGGACGCGGTGTTCGCTGTGTATCCCTTTACCCCGCAGCCCGCCATCTCTGAAGCCATCATCAAATATTCGTACATCCCGGTATTCTGCGGGGTCGGCGGCGGAACCACGCAGGGGCTGCGCACCGTAGGGCTTGCAAAGGATGTGGAGTCCCAGGGCGCGCTCGGCGTCGTATTAAACGCCCCGGTATCCAATATCAATATCCGCGCCGTATCCATGGCCGTGGATATCCCGGTCGTGATCACGGTCATAAACGATGACACGGACATCCAGGCCAGGCTTAACGCGGGCGCATCCATCCTCAATGTGGCCGCATCCATCCGCACCCCGGATCTGGTGCGCCGTATCCGCTCCGGTTTCCCCAATGTCCCCATCATCGCCACCGGAGGCCCCACGGGTGAAACCATCGCGGCCACCGTGGCCGCAGGTGCGAACGCCATAACCTACACGCCGCCCTCGACAAAGGAACTCTTCTCCGGGCTCATGGACAGCTACCGGGATGCCTGACCCTGTTTAAATAACCCGACGCTCCGCCGGCCTGCTTTCGCAGCAGCGCAGAGGAAACATGATCTAACTTTCCGTATAGCGGCACGCCGGAAAGCCGCTGCAGCCCCAGAACGCGCCATACCGGCCGTTCCTCTGCTTCAGCGTCTGCCCGCACCGGGGACAGAGCCTGAGAGTTCCGCCCGCGCCGCAGCGCAGCTCCTTTCCGAGCTCCTCAAATACCATGCGGTTCATATGGCAATCGTTCAGCGCGCGGTGCGCCCCTTCGGCCGGGATATGGTAATGCTTTGCCAGATCCGTAAGCCTGTGGCGGGAAAGATCCGGCAGGCATCTCCGTGAAAGGGGCAGCGTATCGATATAGTCATTATCCAGAGTCCTGCCGTAAAATGCTTCGGCGGCCCTGTACAGGAATTTCATGTCAAATGTATGGATATTGTGCCCAACTAAAATGTGATCCCCGATAAAATCAAGAAATGCCCCGAATACAGCGTCAAGCGGCGGCGCATCGGCCACCATCCCGTCTGTGATCCCATTTACCATGCTCGCCTGACGCGGGATTGGGCGAAACGGGTTGACAAGCTGTGAAAATTCGTCCACAGCCTGCCCGCCCCGCACCTTTACCGCCGAGAGCTCTATGATGTCGTCCTGCATCGGGGAAATCCCGGTTGTCTCCAGATCAAACACAACATAATCCGGCGTGTACTTCTCAAGCTTCCTTCCGCATCGTTTTCCCAGCATGGATCCTTCCTCTTTTTGTATAGTGAACGCCAAAAAATTTTTGTTTTTGGCGTTCACTGCGCCGATTTTGCGTTGCGTGAAACGCAACATTTACCTTTGCAAAATCGTGCGCATCCCCCGGAGGGCTTATAGTAAACGACAAATTGTTTTGTCGTTTACTATAAGCCCTGTTCCGGTCCGCGGACCGGAAACGTTTAAGCGCGCCTTAAATATGCATTAGAAGCGGAATTTATCCTCAAACCAGCTCTTAAGCTCCGCCACCGGCACGCGCACCTGCTCCATGGAATCACGGAAGCGCACAGTCACCGCGCCGTCCGTCTCGGAGTCAAAGTCATATGTCACGCAGAACGGCGTGCCGATCTCATCCTGCCTTCTGTAGCGCTTTCCGATATTGCCCCTGTCGTCAAACTCGCAGTTGTAATATTTGCAAAGCTCTGCGTAAACCTTTTCCGCTCCCTCATTCAGCTTTTTGGACAGCGGCAGCACGCCGATCTTCACCGGGGCGATCGCGGGGTGGAAATGGAGCACGGTTCTCACATCGCCCTCGCCGATCTCCTCCTCGTCGTACGCGGCGCATAAAAACGCCAGTGTCACGCGGTCAGCCCCCAGGGACGGCTCAATGACATACGGGATATATTTTTCCTTCTTCTCATCGTCAAAATAGGCCATATCCTGACCGGAGGTGTTCTGGTGCTGCGTCAGATCATAGTCCGTGCGGTCCGCAATCCCCCAGAGCTCGCCCCAGCCGAAGGGGAAGAGGAATTCAATGTCCGTGGTTGCCTTGGAATAGAAGGCCAGCTCCGCCGGATCGTGATCCCGCAGGCGCATCTCCTCTTCCCTGATGCCCAGAGCCATCAGCCAGTCGCGGCAGAAGCCCCTCCAATACTCGAACCACTCGAGATCCTTGCCCGGCTCACAGAAAAATTCCAGCTCCATCTGCTCGAATTCCCTTGTGCGGAATGTGAAATTGCCCGGCGTAATCTCATTTCTAAAGGACTTCCCGATCTGGGCGATTCCAAAGGGAACCTTCTTCCTGGACGTCCTCTGCACATTCTTAAAGTTGACGAAAATGCCCTGCGCCGTCTCGGGCCTTAAATACACGGTATTCTTCGCATCCTCCGTCACGCCCTGGAAGGTCTTGAACATCAGGTTAAACTGGCGGATCTCGGTAAAATCATGCTTTTTGCAGCTCGGGCAGCAGATATTGTGCTCGTCGATATACTTCTTCATCTCCTCCTGGGACCAGCCGTCCACGGAGCCCTCGATCGAAATATTATTTTCCGCCATATAATCCTCAATCAGTTTATCCGCCCGGAAGCGCTCTTTACACGACTTACAGTCCATCAGCGGATCAGAAAAGCCGCCCAGATGGCCCGAAGCGACCCAGGTCTGCGAATTCATCAGGATCGCACAGTCCACGCCCACATTGTAAGGGCTCTCCTGCACGAATTTCTGCCACCAGGCTTTTTTTACATTGTTCTTCAGCTCCACGCCGAGGTTTCCGTAATCCCATGTATTGGCAAGCCCGCCGTAAATCTCCGATCCCGGATATACGAAGCCTCTCGACTTCGCCAGAGCCACTATCTTTTCCATCGTCTTTTCCATCGTCTTTGTCCTCCTGTTTTCTGCAGCTATTTAAATACAATAAACGCCTTCCCGCCGTCCGGTACTGACGCCGTGTGCGCATCCTTTTTTTCCACGCCCTCTGTCATGTAAAGGATCTCTCCGGAGCACACCAGCGTGGCGCCGCCCTCGACGGAAACCACCATGCCCTTTTCAGACTCCGCTATCTCCTCCGCCGACACGGCGCTCTTATCTTCCTTCACAAATGCCGCGGCCGTCAGCCATCCCGCCTCGGCCGCGTCCGGAACCTTCTTAACCTCCAGGGCTGTGAGCGTGTTGCTCGTATCCTCATTCTCATCCGTACCGCCAAATGCGATCAGATCCCTGGCCGTCGCAAAATCAAATACAGCCTTCATCGTGCCGTCCTCGGCCTTCACGCTCTGCAGCGCCGCCGGGAGCTTCTGGCCGCCTCCCTTATTCACAGCCAGCGCCTCGGCGCCGTTTAACTGATTAAAACGGATCACCGCCGCTTCCAGAAACTGCCTTAAATCCTTTTCATCCACATCGTCTCCGGCATACTCCTTCACAAGCGCGCTGGAGACCGCGCCGTCCCGCGCTACGTAGACGCAGCTCACGGACGGATTAAACCCGCCGCGCCCCGAGCAGCCCGTAAGCAACGCCCCGGTAAGCAACGCCCCTGCCAGAAGCCGCCCAAATCCTCTCATACCTACTCCTCCTCAAACCATATGCAGCAGCCCTGTGAAAATGTTTCTGCTGTTACATCTGTATCAGATTTTTAGTATACTCATTTTTTTCCTGTATTTCAAGAGCTACCGTGAAATTTTATGCGGGCGCGGGCGTATGGTATAAAAGAAAAGAAGAATCCCCTGACGGTGTTGCACCACGGTCAGGGGATTCGTTCATTCGTCAACATAGACTCATTATCTCTTTTTGCCTACTGGCATTATAGCATACGCAATTCCGGTTTGCAAAATACTTTCCTTATTTCTGTATCATTTCCCCGCGCCCCGCAAATGTGCGGTTTTGCGTTACAAAATCATCATCGCGTCCCCAAAGCTGAAAAAGCGGTACCTCTCCCGTATCGCCTCCTGATAGGCATCCAGGATATGTTCGCGTCCTGCCAGCGCGGACACCAGCATAACCAGCGTGGACTCCGGCAGATGGAAATTGGTGATCAGGCAGTCCGTGGCCTTAAACTGATAGCCCGGATAAATAAAGATATCCGTCCACCCGCTTCCCTCCCGCACAGCGCCGTCCGCGCCGGCGGCTGATTCCAGCGTGCGGCAGCTCGTGGTCCCCACACAGAACACCCGTTTTCCCTGCTCCCTTGTCTCATTGATCACACGGGCCGCCTCTTCGCTGACGCTGTAATATTCGGAATGCATATGGTGATCCAGCACATTCTCCGTCTTGACCGGGCGGAAGGTTCCAAGACCCACATGGAGCGTGACGCGGACAATCCGCACGCCCAGATCCGAAATCTCCCGGAGAAGCTCCTCCGTAAAATGAAGCCCCGCCGTCGGGGCCGCCGCCGAGCCCTCGTTTTTCGCATATACAGTCTGATAGCGGTTCTTATCCTCCAGGCGGTGCGTGATATACGGCGGCAGGGGCATCTGCCCCAGCCTGTCAAGGATTTCCTCAAAAATCCCCTCATACGAAAACTGAATCAGCCGATTCCCATCCTCTGCCACATCCAGGATCGTCCCCTTTAAAAGGCCGCCCCCAAAGACAATGACCGTCCCCTTCCTCGCCTTTTTTCCGGGCTTTACCAGCGTCTCCCAGATATCGTCCTCCCTCCGCTTTAAAAGGAGCAGTTCAATCCTGGCCCCTGTCTCCTCGCGGCTGCCAATCAGGCGCGCAGGGATCACCTTTGTATCATTGATCACCAGGCAGTCCCCTTTTTCCAGATAGGAAACGACATCCCGAAATACCCTGTGCTCCACAGCCCCGGTCCGTTTATCCAGCACAAGCAGCCTGGAAGAGGCGCGATCCTTAAGCGGATCCTGCGCGATCAGCTCCTGCGGCAGCTCATAATAAAAATCTTTTACCTGCATACGTATTATATCTCCATTTCTCCCAAATCCCACGCCGGATCCGCTGTTTTAATCCTGCATATAATCCGGCCCTTTTTTCATAAAATCCATCCGCTCCCGCAGCGCCGGATCCGCCGCTGCCGCCTCCTCCAGCCTCCGGTCAATCTGGTGGATCAGCAGCCGGACATCCTCATTTGCAAACATCCTCTCCTGAAACGCCGCCAGCTCCTCTGTCATCTCTCCGTCATAAATCCGGTACTGCCCGTCCCCGCACCGCTCTGCGTAAACATACACAAGGCTGGGGGCCGGCGTCTCCACGCCCGTATAATGGATCTCATAAGAGACATAGACCATATAATCGCCCTCGGAAAGCCCCGGCGCTGTGTAGCAGGAAATATTCTGATAGCCGTCTATATACGCGCTCTGCTGTTCAAACTGCCGCTTAAACCGCTCCTCGCCGCTCGTATCCTGTGAAGTGAACAGATGCAGAAACGTAGGCATGTCACATTCCAAAATGGACAGGAAATACTGTTCCATAAGCTGATTGATCTCCGGAACCGTATCCTGCGACAGAATGCTTCCCCCAAAGTCCAGAATATACTCCTTTGTATCCGGTTCGGGCTCCGGCGCTCCTGTCTCCTCCTCTGTCTCTGTAAGAACCGGCGTCCCGCCCGTCCCAGAGCCCGTACCCTGGAAAAAATCTTCCGGCAGGGCGTCCGCCACCAGCACTGCGATCGCCACAAAAAAAATCACACAGGGAACCAGAAGAAGCAGTACATAGCGGCGTACTTCCCGCCCCGTCAGCTTCTGCCTGTCCGCGCCCTTTTTCCTGCTCCTCGCCATCCCGCTCCCTCCCGGCCCCGCAGGCCATTCCAACGACATTTCCACATACAGGTAAACAGCCTGCCCTTTGCATGCTTTATTCTAACAAAATTCAATCTAAAAAGCAATAAAATACATTTGAGAAAAGACTTGCTAAATGAAACGAAATGTAGTATGATAATGGAGACGCGTCTGTAGCTCAGTGGATAGAGCGCCGGCCTCCGGAGCCTGAGGCGTAGGTTCGATTCCTATCAGACGCATTTTCAGCCAGACGGCATGGTCCCTGTGAAGGGTACTGTGCCGTTTCTTAGTGTTGCAGGATAACGTTTGTCCAGAAAAGGAGTATATCACAGATAGGTGTATACGTAAATCCCGCGGCTGACGGATTTGCCGAGATCGTGGATGCTTGAAATGATCCACGCGGCCGAAACCTCTCCAAAAAATTAGAATGACGGACAGGCCCTGCGCTATGTTGTTATTATGGCCTATCTCAGCCGGATTGAACGACACAACACACATTGACAAAGACTCCCTCTTCCATTACAATCAGATCGATAACAAATCCGCCTGGCCGCGGCGCGGCCGGCAGGGCTTTTTCAGGAGGAATCATTATGTCTCTGCCCGAGCTTTTTATCATTGCGGTCGGCCTGTCCATGGACGCCTTTGCGGTGGCTGTCTGCAAGGGCCTTTCCATGCAGCGTATGAACCGCGCGCACGCCGTGGTGATCGGCCTCTATTTCGGCTTCTTCCAGGCCATTATGCCGCTTGCCGGCTACTATCTCGGCTACCATTTCAAGGATGCCATCACTTCCGTCGATCACTGGATCGCGTTTATCCTTCTCTTCATCATCGGCGCAAATATGATTAAAGAAGCGCTGGCTTCCGGGGAGGATGAGCGGCTTGACCCGTCCATTGATGTAAAAAGCATGCTGATCCTCGCCGTGGCAACCAGCATTGACGCTTTGGCCGTGGGAGTCACCTTCGCTTTTCTGAAAGTGCGGATCGCCGCCGCTGTCTCCTTTATCGGAATCGTCACCTTCCTCCTCTCCATTGCCGGAGTGTGGGCCGGGAATCTGTTCGGCGCAAAATACAAGGCCAGGGCGGAGATCGCCGGCGGGATCATCCTGATCCTGATGGGCGCTAAAATTCTAATCGAGCATCTTTTCTTTTAACATCAGAAGACAGGCGGAAAAATTTTTTCATTTTCCCCCTTATCAAATCACCTTTTTTGTAGGATAATAGACAGGAAGTTTTTTTATTTCCCGTAACGCTTCAGTCCGCCCGGGCCGTTTAACCGTTACGGCCCCGCTTATTACATAGAGAGATGAGGATGGAACAGAATGAAAACAGGATTTGACAACAACCGATATTTAAAAATGCAGTCTGACCATATCCGGGAACGGATTAACCAGTTTGGGGATAAGCTCTATCTGGAATTCGGAGGCAAACTGTTTGACGATTATCACGCATCGCGCGTCCTTCCGGGCTTTGCGCCGGACAGCAAGCTTTCGATGCTTTTGCAGCTCGCCGATCAGTCTGAGATTGTGATTGTCATCAGCGCTGCGGATATTGAAAAAAATAAGATCCGCTCGGATCTCGGGATCACCTATGACGTTGATGTCCTCCGCCTCATCCAGTCTTTTACGGATAAGGGCCTGTATGTGGGAAGCGTGGTCATCACACATTATTCCGGGCAGGCCAGCGCGGATCTGTTTAAGCACAAGCTGGAGCACATGGGAGTCCGCGTGTACCGCCACTATACCATTGACGGCTATCCCAGCAACGTGGCGCTGATCGTCAGCGACGAGGGATACGGCAAGAATGATTATATCGAAACCACCAAGCCCCTGGTGATTGTGACTGCCCCCGGACCCGGCAGCGGCAAGATGGCCACCTGCCTCTCCCAGCTCTACCATGAGAATAAACGCGGAATCAAAGCCGGGTACGCCAAGTTTGAGACCTTCCCTATCTGGAACATCCCGCTCAAGCATCCGGTCAATCTGGCCTATGAAGCGGCCACGGCCGATTTAAATGATGTCAACATGATTGACCCCTTCCATCTCGAGGCGTACGGCGAGACGACGGTCAATTACAACCGCGATATTGAGATATTTCCGGTGCTCAGCGCTATCTTTGAGGGCATTTACGGGGAGAATCCCTATAAATCGCCCACGGACATGGGCGTCAACATGGCCGGGAAATGCATCATCGACGATGAAGCCTGCTGCGAAGCCTCCAGGCAGGAGATCATCCGCCGCTATTACCACGCCCTCAACCGCGTGGCACGCGAGGACGCCGGGCGCGACGAGGTCTATAAGATTGAGCTTTTGATGAAACAGGCCAAAATCTCGCCGGAGATGCGCCGCGTCGTTCCCGCCGCGCTGGAGCGCGCTGCGCGCAAGGGGAGCCCCGCCGCGGCGATCGAGCTTCCGGACGGCTCGATCACAACCGGGAAAACGTCAAACCTCCTCGGCGCGTCCGCGGCCCTGCTTTTAAATGCCGTCAAACAACTGGGGCATATCCCCCACGACACGCACCTGATCTCCCCCAGCGCCATCGAGCCCATCCAGACCCTGAAAGTGGACTATCTGGGCAGCAAAAACCCGCGGCTCCATACGGATGAGGTCCTGATCGCCCTCTCCATGTGCGCCGCCACGGACCAAAACGCACAGATCGCGCTGGAACAGCTCTCCAAGCTCAAGGGATGCCAGGTCCATGCGTCAGTGATGCTGACCGATGTGGATATCAAGACCTTTAAAAAGCTGGGGATTGAACTGACGTCTGAACCGGTGTATGAGCATAACCGGCTGTATCACTAAAAAGACATGCGGATCGCCGGGCAGGCAGAACGCCTCCCGCGCGCCGCTTGACCGGCCTGTTCCTCTGCGCGGCCTGTATTAAAAAACGGCGGGATCTTCAGAATCTCCGCCGTTTCTGTTTTACAATGTGGCGTATTTTTTTACCATTCGTTCCCCGGCTCCGCCCCGCGGGCATCCTCTTTGGATTCCGGATCGCCTTCCCGCGCATCCTCCTGTCCCGGCCCGGATACAGCTTCCGCTTCCTCAGACGGTTGTTCCTCATCCTTTTTGGGGGAATCTTTTGATTCTTCCGAGCTTTCCGTTTTTTCCGAGTTTTCCGTCTTTTCCGAATTGTTTGCCGGCTCCGGGATCCCCTTTACCTCGCGGAAAATCTTCATAAACTCTTTGCCTGTGATCGTTTCCTTTTCGATCAGGAAGGCCGCAATCTTGTCAAGGGCGTCCCGGTTCTCCGAAAGCAGGCGCTTTGCCTCCTCATAGGATTCCTTTAAGATCGCCATAACCTCCCTGTCAATATCGGCCGCTGTCACATCGCTGCAGTTTAACACGGTACGGCCGTTTAAATACTGGTTTTCTTTTGATTCCAGTCCCATGAGGCCAAATTTCTTGGACATGCCGTACTGGGTGATCATCGCCCGGGCGATCCGCGTCGCCTTCTCGATATCATTTGCCGCGCCGGTGGTCACGGTCTCAAAAACCAGCTCCTCAGCCGCCCGTCCCGCCAGATAACCGATCAGCATGGCGCGGATCTCTTTTTCGGTATTTAAGTATTTCTCCTCCTCCGGAACCTGCATGACGTAACCTAAAGCCCCCATGGTCCTGGGAACGATGGTGATCTTCTGCACCGGCTCCGCGTCCTTCTGGAGGGCGCTGACAAGGGCGTGGCCGACTTCATGGTAGGATACAATCCTGCGCTCCTCTTTGCTCAGGATGCGGTCCTTCTTCTCCTTGCCCACCAATACAAGCTCAACCGCCTCAAACAGATCCTTCTGTGAAACGGCGGTTCTGCCCTTTTTGACGGCATTGATGGCCGCCTCATTCATCATATTGGCCAGATCCGCGCCCACCGCGCCGGAGGTGGCCAGTCCAATTTCTTCAAAGTTCACCGTCTCGTCCAGCTTGACATCCTTGGAATGCACTTTAAGGATCTCGACGCGGCCCTTCAGATCCGGCTTATCCACAATCACCCGCCGGTCAAAACGGCCCGGGCGCAGAAGCGCCGGATCGAGGATCTCCGGCCGGTTCGTGGCCGCCATCACCAGAAGGCCCTTGGAGGAGTCAAAGCCGTCCATCTCGGATAAGAGCTGGTTTAAGGTCTGCTCGCGCTCGTCATTTCCGCCCAGGCGGGAATCACGGCTTTTTCCGATAGCGTCCACCTCGTCAATAAAAATAATACACGGGGCGGACTGCTGGGCCTGTTTAAACAAGTCGCGGACACGCGAAGCGCCGACACCGACAAACATCTCCACAAAGTCCGAGCCGGACAGGGAATAAAAGGGAACCTTCGCCTCCCCGGCCACCGCCTTGGCTAAAAGCGTCTTTCCCGTTCCGGGAGGGCCCACGAGCAGCGCGCCCTTGGGGAGCTTCGCGCCGATCGTGGTATATTTTCCCGGATTGTGCAGAAAATCCACGATCTCTGTCAGCGATTCCTTTGCCTCGTCCTCCCCGGCCACATCCTTAAACGTCACGCCCGTCTCCTTCTGTACATAGACCTTGGCGTTGCTTTTCCCGACTCCCATGATGCCGCCTCCGCCGCCCATGCGCTTCATCATAAAATTCAGAAACAGAACCATGAGCCCGATCGGAAGCACCCACTGAACCAGGAACACGATCAGCAGATCCGACGCGTTCGCCTGCGCCTGCTCATACCTGGCAACCCCGGCCTCCTCCAGCTTCTTCAGTAAATCCGGGTCATTCATCGGAACGGTATAATATTCAATCCCAATCAGCCCGCCGTAGCGGCTCTGGCTTCCTGTATATCTCTTTGAATCCTTTTTGGGGGTGATCTGAAGCTTATTTCCGTTTACGACAACCGATTCCACTTCGCCGTCCTTCAGCATCTCGATAAACTCGCTGTAAGGGACCTGCTCCGTCCGGCTCTGCTGCCATAAGCTGTGCATCCCGCCAACGCATAGCAGGGTGAACAGCATCGTAATGAAAAGTACCAGGTAGCTCTGATTGCCGCGGGGTGGCTTTCCATTCTTGTTATTCTGGTTGTTGTTATTGTCCATATGTGCTCTCCATTCTGAATAGACATAAAACGCCGCTATTCTATACCATTATAGTGTGACGTTCCGCATAAATCAAGAACTGAAATATTAAAATGTTATAAACAGCAACAGTCCGGGATATCTGAACTGTTACCATAAACACCCAATGGATACACACATTCATGCAGTTTTTCAGACAACCAGTTTCGTAATCTCCCTCACTGCGCCTTTAAGCCATTCTCTCTCCTCCTCTTCCAGGAAAGGCGCGATTTTTCTGTAGACCTCTGCATGGTACGCATTCAGACGTTCCACATCCTTCTCATCCATAAACCTGACGTCAATTGCATCCAGATCGATGGGCGCCCAGGTCAGGAATTCAAAACGCAGGAACTGCCCGTACTGATTCGTTTCATCCGGAACGCAGAGAATCATGTTCTCTGTCCTGGCGCCAAACCTGCCTTCCACATACAGTCCCGGCTCGACAGAGCAGATCATGCCGGGTTCAATCACTGCGCTGTCCTCGCGTTCCGGCACGATCTTCCACCGCAGCCCGTTCGGACGCTCATGAACATTCAGCAGATAGCCGACGCCATGGCCGGTCCCATGGTTAAAATCCATCCCTCTCTGCCAGAAGGCTTCCCGAATCGTATAATCCAGGTTCATTCCACGGCACCCGTAGAGGAATTTCATGCTTCCGGCTTTCAGCATGCTCATAGCGACAATCGTATAAATCTCTTTCTCCTCCTCAGTCAGCGGCCCCAGGGCATAGGTTCTGGTGATATCCGTCGTCCCTTCATAATAGTGCCCGCCGGAATCAACTAAAAGCAGGCCCTCCGGCCGCAGCGCGCTGCATGCCCCGTCACACGGATGGTAATGGCACATGGCGGCATTTTCCTTATAAGCGGCGATGGTGACAAAGCTGGGGCCGAGATAGCCCTCCTGCTCTGCCCGCAGAGCCTCTATCTTCCCCGCCGCCGTCATTTCTGTCATATCGCATGTTCCGATCTGTTTCTTCAGCCAATACATGAATTTTGTCGCCGCAACGCCGTCTTTCAGATGAGCCCTTTTCATGTTTTCGATTTCCGTCTCATTTTTTACGGCTTTTGCCGCCGCACACGGATTGATGACCGCGGATCGGATCCGGCAGTTAGAGCGGATGCTCTCACAGACCAGGTAACTTGTCTTTTTCTGTTCCAGCAGCACTGTGCGGCCCTTTAGGTTTGCAATATCGCTGTAAAATGCCTCATAAGGCTTTACCGCCGCCTGGTTTTCTTCCAGGCTGGCTTTCGCATCCTCCTGCAGCGCCGCAAGCTGGACATACAGCACGGCTGTATCCATTCCAATCAGCGCATTCGCTAAAAAAACCGGATTATTCACAATGTCGCCGCCGCGCAGGTTAAACAGCCAGGCAATCTCATCTAATGCGGTCATCACATGGAGATCCGCCCCCTGCTCCTTCATGGCTTTTCTGAGATCCGCCAGCTTTTCCCGGCAGGATTTACCTGCATAACAATCCTTCAGCCTCCAGATCGGGGCGCAGGAAAGGGCCGGGCGATCGCTCCAGACATCCCCTGCCAAATCCCTGCCGCAGGAAAGGGTGACTTTCTTTGGCGCCAGCCTTTCCAGAAGAAGGCGCCCGGTCTCTCCATCCACTACTCTTCCGTCAAAGCCCAGGCATCCTCCCTCCGGAAGACGATCCTCCAGAAATTCCTCCACGGCAGGCGTCCCCGGGGTTCCTGCCCTAAACAGCGTTACACAGGAACCGGCCAGCTCCTTTTCCGCCTGAACAAAATAGCGGCCGTCTGTCCACAGGCCCGCTTCATCCATTGTAATAACCGCTGTTCCCGCCGTTCCTGAAAATCCTGTCAAAAACTGGCGGCATTTAAAATACTCTCCCACGTACTCTGAGCCGTGGAAATCGGAGGTAGGCGCCAGATAAGCGTCTATCCCCTCTTCCCTCATCAGAGCGCGAAGGGCCTCAATTCTTCCATTCGTCTGATTCACAGCCTCTCCTCACATTTCTTTATCCAAAACAACGCACACCGCATGTCAGTATCCGCTACAGAAACATGCCGACTCCCGGCCCAAGCGGTAACTTGCACACAATCCAAAGTATCAGCAGGATGCTCCAGCCGATTAAAAAGCACACGCTGTATGGCAGCATGGTAGACACCAGTGTGCCGATGCCGGCCTCTTTATCATATTTTTTCATAAATACAATAATCATGGCAAAATAGGACATCATAGGCGTAATCACATTTGTACATGAGTCGCCGATCCGGTAAGCGACCTGCGCAAACTCCGGCGTATAGCCTAAAAGCATAAACATCGGGACAAATACGGGCGCGATCAGGGCCCATTTTGCCGAAGCAGAACCCATGAACAGATTGATAAATGCGGCAAACAGAACAAACAGGATCATCGTCGGGATCGTCCCAATACCGGAATTCTGGAAGAAATCCGCGCCCTTGAGAGCAATGATTGTCCCAAGCTTCGTATAACCAAAATAATTAATAAACTGCGCGGCCACAAACGTCAGGGCAATGTAGGAGCTCATGCTGGCCATCGCCCGTCCCATGGCGGCGCACACATCTTTCTCGCCGTGGTATTTTCCGGTCAGCTTGCCATAAACAACGGACGGAATAAAGAAAACAGCGGTAATAATCGGGATAATGCCGTCCATCAGCGGCGAGTTGCCCAAAAGAGTTCCGTCCTCCGCGCGCATGACGGAATTCGCCGGAAGGGAGAACGCTGCAATAGCGGCAACCAGAAGCAGCATCGTCAGACCTGCTGCCTTTAACGCCTTCTTCTCCTCCGCAGTCACCCGGTACTCCGCCATCTCATCCCCGCCGGATTCCCCGCGGTACTCGCCAAATCTGGGAGCGACTACTTTTTCTGTGATAACCGTGCCAAGAGCGGTAATCAGGAACGTCGATACAATCATAAAATACCAGTTCCCGGTAGGCTCTACCGTATAAGACGGATCCACCATCTTGACCGCCTCATTGGTAATCCCGCACAGGAGCGGATCCAGCGTGCCGATCAGAAGGTTTGCGGAGAAACCTCCGGAAACACCGGCAAAGGCCGCGGCCATACCCACAACCGGATGCCTGCCATAAGCCATGAACATCAGCGCGGCGATCGGAATCAGAACGATATATCCGACTGCGTCTGCCAGGTTCGACATAACTCCAAGAAATACAACCATCGGGGTGATTAGCCTGGCCGGAGTCACCGCGACCGCTCCCTTCAGCGCGCCTCCGATCAGGCCGCTGTCCTCCAGTAATCCGATGCCGAACATCGCAACCAGAACCACGCCCAGCGGCGCAAAGCCGGTAAAATTGGAAATTGCATGTGTAATCATATACACAAAGCCTTCTCCGTTCAGAAGGCTGACAGCGTTTACTGTCTGCAACTCTACGATCCCCTTGCTTCGGTTTACCAGCTCTCCCGTAGCGGACACCCCGGCCATCTCACAGACTGCTGACACAAGGATGACTCCCAAAACCAGAATCGCAAATATGCTGATCGGGTGCGGGAGCCTGTTCCCCACGCGCTCAATCCCGTTCAGCCACCGGTTTAAATACGATGTTTTCCTGTTTTCGTTTGCTTTACCCATTTTTCCTTTCCTCCGTAAAACGAAATATCCTGCCAGTTCCCTAACTACCTATATAACTTTTACGTATAAGTATTAAAAAATAAAAACAAATTTATTCCTTAATTTGTCTGTATCCTTACAATCCAGCATTAACTTAAACGTATAAGTTATTCGCCCTGTTAGCATAACTCATAAAGCCCGTTTTTTCAAGTGTTTTCCGGGTTAAAATAAAATCTTGTAACATATTACAGAATTTTTCTTTACTTTTTTGGCAATATTATATAAACTTAAAAGAAGAAATGGCAACAGCCCAGAGTGACTGGACTGTTGCAGAAAATGACGCCAGAAGGGAAAAAGGCATGAAGAAAAGCGTGACTGCAAAGGATATTGCAAAGCTCTGCGGAGTTTCACAGGCCACGGTATCTTATATTATCAACAACCGGAGCGACCAGAAAATCAGCAGCGAAACCCGGCGTAAGGTGATGGAAACGATCGAGGCGCTTCATTATTACCCGAACGCCTCTGCCCGGAACATGCGCACAAAAAACTGTACCTCTATTGGCATTGTCTGCGCCCGCGATTACAGCCGCCAGGCCTTTTTGGACGCCTTAACAGGAATCAGCGGCTTCCTTTCAAGGCTGGACTACACCATTACCATATTTAATGAGGAGGACGCCGCATCAACGCAGGAGGAGCACCAATATGTAAAAAGCTATTTTTCCGGCTTAATTGACGGGCTGATTTATATCTCCAACCGCGACCATGACGCTTTTATCCGCCCGGCGCTGGCTCACAGCATTCCTTATGTGGTTCTCTGCATGGACGGGGTTTTCTCCGGTAAATCCCCTACTCCCCACGCCTTTGATCTGGCGCTGCGGGATTGCGCCCGTTTTTGCCGGGATAAGGGGCTTCGTGATATCCGGTATTTCTCCATTGATAATGACGGGCTCTTTGTCAATAATAAATACCCGGTATTTTTAAACGCCCTGACGGAAATCTATCCCGAGGCCCGCCTCTCCCATGTCGTCTGCGCATCCACTGACCGGAATCTGGAGGAGATGCAGGCATTTCTGTCTGATTACATGGAACACAATATCTTCCAACTGGCCATCTCCCAGAACTACGATATCGGCCTGATCCTTCAGCGGGAGATCCTCAAACGCGGCTTCTCCATCCCGCAGAAAATAAAAAATCTGTTTTTAAACCATGTGAATTTCTACGAAATGGCCTACCCGTCCATCAGCGGTATCCATGTTCCCTATACGGAAATGGGCGAATATGCCGCAAAGCTCATCATGGCGGTTATCGCCGGAACCGAAGACTGCTTTCCATATCAGGAATTCCAGTGCAGGGTAGTCCACCGGGAGTCAACCATATAGAGCAAGGCGGCGCACAGATAACATTTCAGGTGTGTGAACCAAAATGTTCAGGCAGCCTGCCATTGTAATCTTCGGCAGGCGCATATGCCCGGTTACAGTCTTTTCCTGTCATAAATTCACTTTCCCGGCCTCATACTAAGCATGAGGTGAATAGCTATGAATAAAAAAGACTCGTACACACAGGCAGGTTTGGAGGATCGCTTCTGTAATACCAGTGAAGAGGATGAGGCGCTCTATAATCTCGATATCTGCTCCGCAACGGACTGCACCGGCCTCATTCCGGCCATGCCGCAGTCCGCAAATGAGATTACTTCTTATGAAGAGCTCTACCATTTTCTTCCCCGGGCAAAGGACTGATAGGAATCCTGATTCCATGCGCCCCAAAAGGGAAAACCGGGAACCGTTTCAGACGCCTTTCCGGCTATGAAAAAGGACGCCGCCCACTGAAAGTGTTTTCAGCGGGCGGCGTTCTTTTTATGCGCTCTGTTTTAAAGCCCGCAGCACCGCGGGATGATGAGGAGAGAAAAATTTCCCCGGGTTATTGCACCGGCACGCCGTCCCGTCAATCTTTCCGCCGGGCCTTCTCTTAAAACCCAGAGCAGGCCGCACAAAACTTGTTCCACTTTCATATGATATGTTAGCTGGAGAAAACAAGACGTAAATCCCTGCTATTGGATAACAGCCGAAAAGAAGCGAGTCCGACGGCAGTGATTACCCGCTTCTCTTCAGTAACGAATCTTTTTTGAAGGAGCGTATCTTTATGATGAATTATCCAAATGGAATGAATCGGAGATTTTGTCCCGGTACGAATATGGGAAACTCCTGCGGCCAGGCTCCCGGCCTCCCCTCTGCCCCGGCGCGCTGCGGTCCCTGTAACTGCAGGCCCGTAAACTGCTGCTGCCAGGGAGCGACCGGACCCACGGGACCCCAGGGTGTCCCGGGTATGATGGGGCCACGGGGCGCTACCGGGCCTACCGGATCCATGGGACCTCAGGGCATCCCGGGTATGATGGGGCCTCCGGGCGTAACCGGGCCTACCGGACCGACTGGACCGATAGGTCCGCAGGGCGTCCAGGGATTTCAGGGCGCTACTGGCGCAATGGGACCTCAGGGCGTTCAGGGTCTTCAGGGACCGGCCGGCGCTACCGGGCCCACCGGCGCGACGGGCGCTGACGGCGGTATTGGACCCACCGGACCCACGGGCGCAAACGGCGTAACCGGAGCGACTGGACCTATGGGACCGGCCGGGGCAAACGGGGCTCAGGGGCCGCAAGGACCGACCGGAGCTACCGGCTCCGCTGGGGCGGCAGGTCCTGCCGGAGCGACAGGACCCACGGGACCCACAGGCGCTACCGGGCCTGCCGGACCCATGGGCGCTGCCGGACCTACCGGCGCAAACGGGCCTACAGGCGCTACTGGAGCTACCGGAGCAAACGGGCCTATTGGCGCTACTGGAGCTACCGGCGCAAACGGGCCTATTGGCGCTACTGGGCCCACCGGCGCGAACGGGGCTACCGGACCTGCGGGCGTTTCCGATACACTTGCAGTTGGTACGACCACCACTGGCGCGCCTGGTACGAATGCATCTGTCATCGATTCTACTGGCGCGCCAAACCACGTATTTGATTTTATTATTCCCAGGGGCGCTGACGGAGTTACCGGGCCTACCGGACCCACCGGCGCAAACGGCATTACCGGGCCCACCGGTGCAGCGGGACCTGCGGGCGCTACCGGGCCTACCGGACCTACCGGCGCGGCGGGCGTTGCC